>JALYOB010000692.1 GCA_030857085.1 Acidobacteriota bacterium
GTGTGTTGTATTCGCACGAGTGTCGCGGAGGCTCGGCCTGCAGACGGGGTCCGGGGGCCGTGCCCCCGGCCGCCGGAGGCCCCCGGTCGTCTCGCCCAAGGAACCCATACAATGCCGCCCCATGAAACGGCTGCTCGCGCTGCTCGTCCTTGCTCTTCCCACACTCGCGCAGATTCCGTCGCCTTCGCAGTTCCTCAAACTGCAGATCGGCGCGGACAAGACGCTGGCCGACTATCGCCAGATCCGCAGTTACTTCAACGCGCTCGACCAGGCCTCCCCTCGCGTCGAAGTGGAAGTCCTCGGCAAGACCGTCCTCGGCGAGGACATGATCATGGCCGTCATTTCATCCGAGGAGAACATCCGCAATCATGCGCGGATCAAAGAGGCGTCCAAACGGCTGGCCGATCCGCGCGGCATTTCCGAGAGTGAGATCGAACGCCTGCAGCGCGATGGAAAAGCGGTGGTCCTCGTCACGTGCAACATCCACGCGAGCGAAATCGCGGCGAGCCAGATGGCCATGGAGTGGGCGTACGCGCTCGCGACTGCGACCGACGCAGAAACCAAACGCCGCCTCGACAATGTGGTCCTGCTGCTTGTCCCGTCCCTCAATCCCGACGGGCAGATCATGATCACCGACTATTACCGCAAATACGTCGGCACCAGATACGAAGGCGGCCGGCTGCCGTGGCTCTATCACTATTACACCGGCCACGACAACAACCGCGACTGGTACATGCTCACGCAGCCGGAGACGCGCGCCATGAGCCGCGCGGTGTATCACGAGTGGAATCCGCAGGTATTCGTCGACGAACATCAGATGGGCAGCGAAGGTCCGCGCATGTTCATCCCGCCGTTTGCCGATCCGCTCGATCCGGACGTTCATCCGCTGATCTGGCGCGAAGTGAACATGGTCGGCTCGAACATGGCTCTCCGTCTCGAGCAGGCCAATAAAGCAGGGCTCATTTACGGATATTCGTTCGACGCGTACTGGATCGGCGGCACGCGCAATACCGGCTGGTGGAAAAACATCACCGGACTGCTGCTCGAAACCGCGTCTGCACGCATTGCGTCGCCGGTGTACATCGAGCCGACGGAACTGCGCGGCGGCACAAAGGGTCTCGTCGACTACAAAGCCACCATCAATCACCCGAATCCGTGGAAGGGCGGCTGGTGGCGGATGCGCGACATCATGGATTACGAGCGCATTGCATCGGACGCGCTGTTGGAGCTGGCCGCGAATTACCGGCAGGATCTGCTACGCAATGTGACCACTCGTGCACGCGCGGCCATTGCGTCTGTGCAGCCGCGCGATGCGTATCGCATCCCGAAAGAACAGCGCGACTGGCCGACCGCACAGCACCTCGCCTGGCTCATGGCCGAGCACAATGTGGAAGTGCATCAGGCCTCCAATGGCGATTACTGGATTCCGCTCGCCCAGCCGTATTCGAAATTCGTGACGGAGATGTTCGAGCCGCAGCGCTATCCGGAAGTGCGTCTGCAGCCGGGCAAAGGCATCCTCGAGCCGTATGACGTCGCCACGTGGACGCTCCCCTTGCAGATGGGCGTCACAGTGGAACGCGCGGCAATGCCGGCGGGTACGACCCGCGTCACCGAGATCAAGCCGGCGACGAAGGAAGTGATTGCGCGCGGCGAAAAACTCACGCGCAAACCGCGCGTGGCGACGTACAAGTCGTGGGCCGCGAACATGGATGAAGGGTGGACGCGCTGGGTGCTCGATACGTACGGCCTTACGGCAAAGGGATTGACGCCGCCGGAAGTCCAGAAGGGATTGAGCGGCTATGACGCGTTCATCCTCGCCGATCAGCCGAAGGAAATCATTGCGACCGGCAAGCGCCGCCCGGGCGGCATGCGTTACGAAGAAGAAATGCCTCCCGAATACAGCGGCGGCCTCGGCACGCAAGGCGCCGACGCACTCCGCAAATTCGTCGACGGCGGCGGCACTCTGATCGCGTTCGGTTCCGCGTGCGAATACGTGATCGACGAATTCAACATCCCGGTGCGCAATGCACTGGCAAATGTCAAAGAGGACGAGTTCTCGAATCCCGGCTCACTGGTGCGCCTGAAGATCCGCCAGGATCATCCGGTCACGATCGGCATGCCTGCCGAGACCGCGGCATTTGTGGACGAGCCGATCGCCTTCGAAACCACCGCACCGGCGACGAACATGCAGCGCTGGGTGCTGGCCAGCTATCCGGAAGAGGAAAAGGACGTGCTGCTCTCCGGCTGGATCGAAGGCGCACAGCGCCTGACCCGCAAAGCCGCCGCGGTGGCCGTGACATACGGCAATGGCAAAATCGTGCTGTTCGGCTTCCGGCCTCAACACCGCGGCCAGACTCACGCCACGTTCCCGCTCGTGTTCAATGCATTGTGGTGGAGCGTGGCGCAATAGCAACGCGACTGCGTTGACCAGTTGCCTGTTGCCCGTTGCCGCGACAGTGCGGTCATTGGCCACGTGTCATTCCGAGCCGCGAAGACGGTCGAGGAATCCCCCGCCTATGGAACGCGCAGTCGCCTGTACGAAGGGGATCCCTCGACTTCGCTCGGGATGACACGCGCGGTGTCGCCCCGACTGTCGCGGTCACTGGTAACTGGCAACTGGCCACTTGATCAACCGTGCCCGTTACCCGTTGCCCGTTGCCGCGACA
>JALYOB010000237.1 GCA_030857085.1 Acidobacteriota bacterium
GCTCAAGCACCGCGTCCTGCGTCGAGTGATTCTGCGTCTCGCTCGGCGGCGTGTTCTGGCGCGAGCAGGCGAATGCCGCGAGCAGCGTGAAGACGAGCACAAGACGTGTCCACGAACTGCGCCGCAAGTCGGAAAGGCGCAGACAGCGTACAGCCGGCGCGGCGGCGCGCAGCGGCGACGACCCGCTCATACGACCGCCGCCTCATCGATCGACAACGTCCCAGCGCTCGCGTCGAGCGTGGCGTTGATGCCGATCGGGAGTGTGAGTTTCTGTTCGATGTGGCCGAACGACAGACCTGACACTGCCGGCTTGCCGCCGCTGCCGAAGCGGTCGCGCAGGATTTCTTCGAGACTGAACGTCGGCCCTTTGTAACTGCACTCCGTACAGCGTCCGAACGCGATGCCGGCAGCCTTGTCGAACTTTCCAGCGAGCGCGAGCTGCGTGAGCATGCGATCGATGCGATAGAGATCTTCGCGGATGTCCTCGAGCAGCAGAATCGCGCCGTTCGTGTCGATCTCGTACGGCGTGCCCATGAGCGAGGCGAGCATGGTCAGATTGCCGCCCGCGAGACGGCCGCTCGCTTTCCCCGGCGCGATGCGCACGATGCGATTCGTGCGATCGACGAGGTCGTTCGGCTTCTTCGCAGGCAACGCAACCGTCCCCGCAGCCTCGGGCGTCATCACCACGCGCCGAAAGTTCTCGAGCGTGTACGGCTCGAACGTGGAGCTGCCGACCGGGCCGTGAAATGTGACGAGCCCCGTGCGCTGATGAATCGCATTGAGCAGCGCGGTGATGTCGCTGTAACCGATCAGCACTTTCGGATTGCGCGCGATGAGGTCGTAATCGAGATACGGCAGCACGCGCGGCGAGCCCCAGCCGCCGGTGTAGCAGACGATGCCCGCGATCGCGTCGTCGGCGAACATGCGATTGAGGTCGTCCGCGCGATCGCGATCGCGTCCGGCAAAGTAGCCGTGACGATCGTACGCGTGCGGCCCGATCGCCACTTTCAGGCCGATCGCTTCGAGCTGCTCTTTCGCGAACGCGATCTCGTCTGCCTCGAAGACAGCGGTTGCTGGCAGCACGAGAGCGACCGTGTCGCCGGGCGCGAGCCGCTTCGGTTTGATGATGCGCCGCGATGCGTTCGCCGCGCGCGATGATGGCGCGGCGACCGATGCGGTTGCGGCGGCGATGGAAAGGAGGCGCGTGAAATCACGGCGATCGATCATCGCCCGCGATTGTGCCTCACCTCAGCGGTTGAGTGCGCGCGCGACGGTGGCGTCGATCGAGTCGAGCCGCTGCTGCAGGAGGTCGATGCGCCGCAGCGCTGCTTCGAGTTTGCGCTCGAGCATCGCCACGCGATCGTCGCCCGATGCCACCACTTCTGTCGCTGCGACTTCGCTCATCGGCGGCGCGTCCGTCGGGAGATCGGCGGGCGGCTCGAGCAGCGGAGCCGGCGCGGGCTGCGCCATCATCGTGCCGTACTGCTCGTCGAAATCGATCGGCTGCGCGCGCAACTGAAAGATCGTGCGATCTCCGTACTCGAACACGTCGTCGTTCGAAACGTTGCTGGCTTCGTTCACCGGGTCATCATCCTCCTGGGGCATGAGCGGTGATTCCCGCAAGCGGCGTGCCGAAACTCCCGCCGCGCAGTGACGTATCTTCGACGCGATGAAGGCGCTCGCATTCACCCTCGCACTCACTTTTGCTTCCGCCGCGGCGGCGGATTGCACGATGTCGAACAGCGATCGCGCGTTCGTCGCCGGCGCGATTCGAACGTGGGAAGAGGTGCGCACCACGGAGCTCCACATCGCAAAACGCGAGTTACCGCGGCTCGTCTTCTTCGATCAGCAGTGCGTCTATGACGGCATCGATCCACGAGGCACCGCGCACGACGGCACCGTTCATCTGCCGAATGGGGCCGATGTTCCCGCGCGACTGATGACGTTCGCCGCGACCTACGGTGAGCCTGCGAAGCCGTTTCTCGTGCAGGCGCTTCCCGCGTTGTGGCGCGCCGAGGAACGGCATCGCGAGAATCCGCAACTGGAGCGATTGATGCGGAGCGTGTTCGTGCACGAGCTCACGCACGCCGTGCAGACCGCGGCCTTCGGCGATCGCCTGACGCAGCTCGAAAAAGAGCACGCGATCGCCGATCTCGACGACGACATCGTGCAGCATCGTTTTGCAAACGTCGACGGCTACAGCGACGCGTATCGCGCCGAACGCGACGCGCTCTATCGCGTTGCGAATGAAGCGAACGTGCAGCGGCGGCGCGAGCTCGCGAAGGAAGCATTGCAGCTCGTGCGTGCGCGTCACGAGCGCTACTTCACGAAAGAAAACGCCCATTTTCGCGAGCTCGATGAGCTCTTCCTCGGTATGGAAGGAGCCGCGAACTGGGCCGCGTATCGCGCGGCGGTGCGCGACGGCGCAACGCATGCCGAGGCGATTGCACTGATTAACAAGAGCGGCAGGTACTGGACGCAGGACGAGGGACTCGGACTCTTTCTCGCGATCGACGCGCTCCTGCCGGGCGAATGGCAGTCGCGCATCACCGGCGACAAAGTCACCGGCGCGTGGGCGCTGCTCGAGGAGGGAGCTTCGCGCGGCTCGCGGACAGTGCGCGTGATATTGCGGCAATGACTTCGTTCGCCTCCGCACCTTTTTCGAATCCGCGCGTCAGCACGGCCAGCACGTAACGCGAGCCATCGGGCTCGATCACCAGCCCCGCGTCGTGCGAGATGGCGGTGATCGATCCGGTCTTGTGCGCCATGCGCGCGCCGGGCGGCAGTCCTGCGGGAATGCCGCGATTGTGCTCCTGGCCGAGGAGCACTTCGATCATCTTCTCCGAAGCTTCGCGCGAGACGACACGCTCCTCGGCGAGAGCGCGAAAGATCAGCATCAGGTCGTACGCCGTCGTGGTGTTGTTCATCCCGGCGTGATACGCCTTGTCGTCTTCGACGCCGCGCAGCACCTGAATGTCGTTCGCGCCGATCTGCTTCATGAGAGCCATGATCTGCGGCGCGCCAATGAGCTCGATGACGTTGTTGGTGGCGAGGTTCGAACTGCGCACGATCATGAGGCGCACGAGCTCTTCGAGCGGCACGTCCGTCCCGACTTTTTCGTACAGCGTTTTGTCGGAGTCTTCGCGCGACTCGAGCGCGTAATGCGAGCCGTCGAAGATGCTGACGA
This sequence comes from Acidobacteriota bacterium, assembly GCA_030857085.1. Lineage (GTDB taxonomy): Bacteria > Acidobacteriota > Thermoanaerobaculia > Gp7-AA8 > Gp7-AA8 > QHVT01. The sequence goes on from JALYOB010000237.1 coordinate 3,188, forward strand.
AGTCGTTCTTCACGCGCACCGGCTGATCGAGCCGCAGCGCGCCGCGCGAGACGGCTTCGAAGATGCCGAACATGACCGGCACCTTCATCGTGCTGGCGGCGTGAAAGACCTCGCGCTCATTGCGCAGCAGCGACGTGCCGCGATCGAGGTCGTAGTAGGCGACGGCGATCGTCTGCCGCGGATGCGCGCGAATGATGCGGTCGACGTCGGGCGTGGCTGTCGTGGTGCAGCGAACGAGGAGCAGCGCGACGATGGCGGCGAGCTGTTTCATCGGGGGCGATTGTAGACGTGTGCGCGATCCGGTTTTCCGTTCGTGTTTCTCCAGATTCCTCGATGTTGCGAGGTGGAAAACAGTTGCACATCGTTCCGTGCATGTGACTTATGCGCGCAATGTTCGCGGCAGCGCGACTGCACGCGCAGCGCGGCAGGAGGCTTTCGATGAAACGGACGTTCGTTTTCCCCGCTCTCCTTGCCGCGCTCCTCTTCGCCTGCGCCACGCAACCCGCGCCGCTGCCCACGGCGCATCCGAACAGCATCTCCGGCATCGTCATCGATTCTGCCGGCATGCCCCTCCCCGGCGTCACCGTCACGCTGGCGTCGGGCAACACGCCGCGCCAGGCGGTGACGGACGCGAATGGCCGCTACGCGTTCAACGGCGTTCCTCCCGGCACGTACCGCGTGCGCGTCCAGCTCGCGGGCTTCAACTCCACCGAGCACGCGGGCGTGACCGTGACCTCCGCACGCGGCGCAGCGCTGCAGAGCGTCCTGACGATCAGTGCCGTCAGCGAGACCATCACCGTGACCGCGTCCGCACCGTCGTTCCGAACGATGCGCACCGTCGCGACCCGCATCGCGGACGTCGTTCCCGAGCCGCAATATCGGCACGAGCCCGACAGCGCATTCGTCGACACGCGAAAAGACCGCACCACCACGTTTGCGATCGACGTCGACCGCGCGTCGTACGCGAACGTGCGCCGCATGCTCACGCACGGAGCGGTGCCGCCGCCCGACGCCGTGCGCATCGAGGAGATGGTCAACTACTTTACCTGGTCGTATCCGCAGCCGGACGGCAATGCGCCGTTCTCCATCACCACTGAAGTGGCGGGCTGTCCGTGGAACGCGAAGAACCGGCTGCTGCGCGTCGGCATTCAGGGACGCGCGCTCGAGCAGTGGAAGATGGCGCCGAACAATCTCGTGTTTCTGCTCGACGTCTCGGGATCGATGGCGCCGCCGGAGCGTCTTCCGCTCATCCGCTCCGCGTTCGAAGTGCTGGTGAATGAACTGCGCGCGGAGGATCGCGTCGCGATCGTCGTCTATGCCGGCGCGGCCGGACTCGTGCTGCCGTCGACTTCCGGTGCGGACAAGGAAACGATTCTGCGCGCGCTCGGAAACTTGCAGGCGGGCGGCTCGACCGCCGGCGGCGAAGGGATCGAGCTCGCCTACAAAGTCGCGCGCGAGAACTTTCTCCCTGACGGCAACAATCGCGTGATCCTCGCGACCGACGGCGATTTCAACGTCGGCGTGTATGGCGCGTCCGCCCTCGAGAAGCTCATCGAGAAGAAGCGCGACTCCGACATCTATCTCTCCATCCTCGGCGTCGGCGACGACAATTATCAGGACGCGGCGATGGAGACGCTCGCCGACAAAGGCAACGGCAACTTTGCCTATCTCGACTCGCTCGACGAGGCGAAGAAGGTATTCCGCCGCGAGCTCACCGGCACGCTCGTCACCATCGCCAGAGATGTGAAGGTGCAGATCGAATTCGATCCGGCGCGCGTGGCGTCGTACCGGCAGATCGGCTACGAAAACCGCGCGCTGGCGAACGAAGACTTTGACGATGATCGGAAAGATGCGGGCGAGCTCGGCGCCGGCCATTCGGTGACTGCGCTCTTCGAGATCGTTCCGGCGTCGGGTGGCGCGGGGCCGATCGGTTCGGTGCGGCTGCGCTACAAAGAGCCGCGTGGAACGAGAAGCATTCCGCTGCGCGCGGACATCGTCGACGAAGGGCGCGGCGCGTACGACGCGTCGCCGGACATGCAGTTCGCGGCGGCGGTCGCGCAGTTCGGGATGCTGCTGCGCAACTCGCCGTACAAAGGCGACGCATCGTGGGAAGACGTCCTTCATCTCGCGAACATCGCCCGCGGTGCAGACCTCGATCGCGAGCGGGAGGAGTTCGCGACGCTCGCTCTCGCGGCGAGCCGTTTGTCATCGAAGTGAGGTGAGTAAAATGCGATTCGCAGGCAATCACGAAAGGGAACTCTGATGAAGCGAATCGCACTCGCAGTGCTGTCGTTGTGTGTCGTGCTCACCGCGGTCGGCGCGGGCGATGTTCTGCAGGAACTCGGCGTCGCGAAAGACGACGCCGGGCAGCGGATCATCCGCTCGCTCGCCCTCGGCAATGTCGATTACTACGTCGTACGCAACGCGATGAAGTCGGCCGCGCCGTCCGCGCGCGCGGCGCTGGTCGAGCAGGTGTTGATCTGGACGAAGGCGTATGTGAACTCGCCGCAGTTTGCGAAGGATTACGCCGCCGCGCGTGCCGAGGCGAAGCCGGAGGCTCTCGAACAGGGATCGGTGGATGAGGAGCTGAAGGCGCGGCGCGAGCAGCAGAAGCGCGACGAGGAAGAGCAGAAACGCGCGCTCGCCGAGATGCCGCCCGAGGTGCGGAAGATCGCCGAGCAGGCGTTGAAAGAGGCGGCGGAGGCGGCGAAACAGATCGATGCGCAACAGCTCGGCGAGATCGAGCGCGCCGAGGTCGAAGGGCGTCAGCAGGAAGAACAGACTTCGTACAAACAGGCACTCGCGGAGTGGAACGCGCAGTACCCGGCGGATGCGAAGTCGCTGGTGCGCAAACGTCTGGCGGAGTTTCTCGCGCGCACGGCCGACGTCGACTACGACGCGAAAACCGCGAACCGCGGCGGACGGATGCGCTTCGTCAACGCTGATTACGAAGCGAAGGACAGCGACTGGAAGCTCGCCTATCGCGCGGGCAAAGAGACGACGGAACGGGCGCGCGCATACGCGAAGACGTGGCTCGCGGAGCTGAAGTGATGAAGCGATTCGCAGCGATCTCGTTGTGCGTAGCCGCGCTGACCGCATTCGCCGCGGGCGATGTGTTGCAGCAGCTCGGCATCTCGAAGCCGGACGCGGCGCGAGAGGTGCTGAATGCGATCTCCTCCGGCCACGTCACCTTCAATGACCGCACGCGCGGTGTGTTGCGCGCTGCGTCGCCCGATGCGCGCGCCGCAATAGTCGAGCAGGGTCTGGTGTGGCTGAAAGCGTATGTGGCCAGTCCGCAGTTCGTGCAGTCGTACGAGGCCTGGCGCAATCAGTTCAAGCCGCAGCCCTTCAGCACCGAAGGCGCGACGGCAGCGGAGATTGCGGCGGACAAAGCGCAGTTCAAACAAGACCTCGCGCAATGGAACCAGGAGTACCCGCCCGCCCGCGAAATGATCAAACGCCGCCTGCGCGAGTTTCTGAAGGAGAGCGCCAACGTCGACTACGCCGCAAAACTCGTCCGCAGCGGCAAGCAGATGAAGTTCGCGAACGAGCAATACGAGAACGAACGCTCGAACGAATGGAAGCTCTGCTATCGCGCCGGGAAACCGGCGGTGGAGAAGGCGAGGGCGTTTGTGCAGGCGTGGGTGGGGGAGATGAAGTAGGGCGGGTTAGTGGGTTGTCCGTTGTCCGTTGTCCGTTGTCCGTTGGTTGTCGGTTCTCGGTTATCGGTTATCGGTCCTCACCGACAACCGACAACCGACAACCCCTAACGGAC
>JALYOB010000238.1 GCA_030857085.1 Acidobacteriota bacterium
ATCAGGTACGCGTCATGGAGAAGGAAGACGAGTCGAGCGACCGCATCTACGACGGCGAGCTGACGGCCGTCGTCTTCCTCAAGGACGTGCGCCCCGGCGACGTCCTCGACTACTCCTGGTCCCTCACCGGCGAGAACCCCATCCTCGGCGGACGTTTCGCGGACGAAGTCGATCTCAGCTCCGGCGTGCCGTCGCGGCACATCCGCCACCGCTTCCTCTTCCCTGCCGCGCGGGTGCTGCAGTGGAAAGGGGTGAAGCCCTCCATCCGCATCGATGGAGACGAGCAGATCCTGACGTGGGAAGCGAGCGACGTTCCGGCGCTCGACGTCGAAGACGGCATCCCCTCGTGGTACGAGCCGTGGAGATCGGTGCAGATCTCCGAGTTCCGCACGTGGCATGACGTGGCGCTCTGGTCGGACGCGATGTTCCGCATCGACGACCGCTCGCGCGCGGAGGTGAAGAAGCTCGCGGATGAGCTGCGTACGGCGCACAAAACGCGCGACGAGCAGATCACCGCCGCCATCCGCTTCGTGCAGGACGACATCCGTTACTTAGGCATCGAGATGGGGCGCAACTCGCACGAGCCGCATCAGCCGTGGGAGACGCTCGACGCGCGCTGGGGCGACTGCAAAGACAAAACGCTGCTCCTCACGGCTCTCCTGCGCGAGCTCGGACTCGAAGCGTATCCCGCGCTCGTGAACACGCGCCTCAAGCAGCGGCTCGAAGAAAAACTCCCCTCGCCATTCCTCTTCGATCACGTCATCACCCAGGTGATCGATCGCGGCCGTACCTACTGGGTCGACGGCACGATCTCCGATCAGGGCGGATCGCTCGCCACGCTCGACACGCCGAGCGATCGCCGCGCTCTGATCGTCCGCGCGGAGACGACCGGCCTCACCCGAGTCCTCACCAACAACTACGGCAAAACGCGCGTCGAGCAGACGTACACGACTCTTGCGTACAACCAGCCGTCGGCGCTCGAAGTGCGCACGACCTACAGCGGCTTCGATGCGGACGCGATGCGCTCCGATCTCACCAGCATGTCCCTCGAGGATTACGGCCGCGATCGCATCAACGAACTGGCCGTCGATCAGCCGAAGATCGTCGCCGACGGAGTGCCGGCCGTGAAAGACGATCGCCTGCGCAACGTGATCGTCGTGACCGAGCGGTACCGCGTTCCCGAACTGTGGGAAGGCGGCCACTGGACGTGGTATCCGCGCGAGCTCGAAAAGCATCTCTCTCGTCCCAACACGATGATCCGCGAGATGCCGCTCGCGTTCCCCTACCCGCTCGACGTCGAGCAGACCGTCCGCTTCAACTTCCCCGACGATGCGAATGGGGAAAAGAGCACGTCCGTGACCGAGACGCCGACGTTCCGCTACGAGTACGACGTCGACAGCAACGGCCACACGATCACCATCCGTCAATCCCTCCGCGCATTGCGCGACGTGGTCGCGGCGAAAGACGTCCCCGAGCACCTCACGAAGCTGAATGCGATCTGGAGCGAGATCGGCTACCGCCTCGCACCGGATGGCGCGCAGACCGCCACCGCAAAATCGGACGCCCCGCCCCGCAGCGACGCAAAGTGGGGCCTGGGCATCTTCCTCGTGGCGATGTTCGTCGGCCTCGCCTGGATGCTCGCCACCCGCAAACCGCGCCGCCGCGGCGAAGCCGTGCGCCGCTCTCTCTTCATGCCCGGCGAAGCCCCCGCGTCGGCGCTCGCGGTCTACGGCGAGCACGACATGCACGCCCACCTCTCCCGCCTCCCCTGCTCCTGCGGCGCCAGCGTCTACTCGAACCCCGACCTCCAGCGAGCCCGCTACGCCGAACGCGACATGACGATCGTGACGAGGCAGTGTGGTGCGTGCGGCAGGGAGCAGAGTGTGTACTTTACGGCGGCGTGAGCGCTTCGCGAGCGTTAGGCGTTGGGCGCTTGGGGCTCCTCGGCCAGGCGAGCACACCCCCAAAAGCCCTACGCCCCCGCGGCGCATGCGGCGCCGCGGCTCCCAACGCCCGACGTGTCGCAAAGCGACACGTCGTAATAGCGCCACTTCTGAAATTATTAGCACCTTCGCCCCGTTCGATTCGGCACGCGTGGTTCTCCGCATCAATCTGGAAAGCACCGGGTGCTTTGCAGGTCTGCGGAGCGAGAGACAACAAGGAGAATTTGAAGCATGCGTAGCACCGGTAAAGTGAAGTGGTTCAACGACGCGAAGGGTTTTGGTTTCATCACGACGAACAGCGGCGAGGATGTCTTCGTACATTTCTCGGCGATCCAGTCGAAGGGCTTCCGCTCTCTCGCCGAGGGCGCCGATGTCGAGTTCGACCTCGTGCAGGGACCGAAAGGCCTTCAGGCCTCGAACGTCAACGTTCTCTGAGACGGCAACCACTTTCCCAGGAGAAAAGGACGGCGTATCGCCGTCCTTTTTGATTTTTCGATGAATCGGATCCTTTCCTTCCTTCTTCTTCTGCTCGCTTCCGTCTCTGCGCTCGGCGCCGATCTGGACGTCGTCCGCACGCAATTCAACGGCTACTTCACCGCCGCCGGCGCCGACCCCTCCACCCCGCGCATGCGCAAAGCGCTGTCCGATCTCGAAGGAGTGACCCGCCAGATCACCGGACCCGACTGGATGCGCAGCGACGGAAGCTGGATCGACATCAACTACAACGAGACGCCCGCCGGCGGCTGGGGACCGTGGGAGCACTCGCGGCGCCTGATCGTGCTCGCCAAGGCGTACCGCACGCCCGGCCAGGGCCTCTATCGCAACGAAACCCTCCGCCGGCAGATCGAAGCGTCGCTCGCCTACACGAAGACCTTCTATGGCGCAACGATCATCCCCACCGGCAATTGGTGGTTCTGGACCATCGGCATCCCCATCGACCTCGGGCCGACGCTCGTGCTGATGAAAGGCGACGTCGATCCGCAGATCCATGCGGACCTCGTGACAGCGATCCAGGTCCGCATCCTCAACTCGCCCACGGGCCGAGGATTGGTCGGGCCGGTGCCGACGGGCGAGAACCTCGTCTGGTCCGCGTTCACGCATCTCTGCCTCGCCATCCTCAAAGACGACGCGGCGATGATGGCGTCGGTACGCGATGCGATGACCAGCGTCGCGCGGCCGACCACGGGCGAAGGCATCAAGAAAGACTTCTCGTTCCATCAGCACGGCGCGCAGCTCTACACCGGCGGCTACGGCGGCCAGTTCGCGAACGACGTCGCGCGCTACGCGCTCATCACCGGCGGCACGTCGTACGCCCTCCCGGCTGATGCGATTGCGTCGTTCGCTGATTACGTCGCCGACGGCATCGCCTGGTCGCTCTACGGCAACTACTTCGACGTCTCGGTGATCGGCCGTGAAGTGGCGCGTCCGACGACGAGCGGCTACAACGGCGTCGCGGCCCTCATTCAGGCGGCGCAGCTCGACACGGCGCGCGCGAGCGAGATCCGCTCCGCTGCCGCGAAGATTCTCGAGACGTGGTACGGCACGATGCCGACCGAGCTCGCCGGTGTTGCGGCGAAAGTGGAGGCGGCGCGTTACGCGGCGCAGTGGCCGAGCGGTCACCGCCACTACTTCACCTCCGACTACACCGTTCACCGCCGCCCGGGCTGGTTCGCCTCGGTGAAGATGTTCTCGTCGCGCACAAAATCGGGCGAGAAAACGAACGAAGAGAATCTCCGCGGCGCACGTCAGTCCGACGGCCGCTTCTATCTCGTGCAGTCGGGCGACGAATACTTTGGCCGCGACGTCTTCCCCGCGCTCGACTGGACGCGCCTCCCCGGCACGACCGTCGAACAGAAGGCTGATACCGCGAACGACACCTACGGCTACGGCACGCGCAGCTTCGCCGGCGGCACCGGCGACGGCCGCAATGGCGTTTCGGCGATGGAGCTCGCGCCGCTCAACTCGCTGCTCTTCGCGCGCAAGGCGTGGTTCTTCTTCGATGACGCGATCGTCTTCCTCACGAACAGCGTCACCTCGCCGAGCGGCAACCGCGTCGAGACGATCGTCAATCAGTGGCCGCTCGTGAACGCGGCCGCGCAGGTCTCGCGCGGCAGCGACTGGGTCGCGCTCGAAAACGTCGGCTACTGGTTCCCGAACGCCTCGAACCTGCAGGTCTCCCGCGACTCCCGCAGCGGCACGTGGCAAGGCCTCGGCGGCTCGAGCGATACCACCCTGCACACGAAGCCGTTCGTGACGATGTGGTTCGATCACGGCGCGACGCCGACGAACGCCACCGCGGAATACGCGATCGTGCCGAACAAAACCGCATCGCAGATGGCCGCCTGGGCGGCCGCGCGCCCGCTCGTGATCGGCGCAAACAACGATACCGTTTCGGCGGTACGCGACACGCGCACGAACGCGACCGGCATCACCTTCTGGCGCGCCGGCTCGTTCGAAGGCATCCAGTCGAGCGCCCCCGCGGTCGTGTACGTGACCGGCGATTCGCGCTCGATGCAGGTCTCCGCGGCCGATCCGAACGGAAACGCCACCGGCTCATTCACCCTCACTGTTCCCGGCGTCTGGTACTCGACCAGCTACACCGTGACCCGCGGCACCCGCTCGACCACCTTCACCATCCCCCGCAGCGGCGGCCAGACGACGACCGTGAATCTGACCGCGTCACTGGGCAAGCGACGCGCGGTGCGATAAGCGCGAAACAGGAACGCCCCTCATCCGCCCCTCGGGCACCTTCTCCCCGCATCGCGGGGAGAAGGGCTACCTGCCACGCGGATCGCGCGGAGAGGGTGGCGCGAAGCGCCGGGTGAGGGGCCGCTCACGCCGCCACGCGTAATCTCCGCCACACCTTCCACCCCATCAGCAACACGAGCGCGAACACGCCGACGAGTGGCGCGACATAAATCGCCAGCCAGATGGCGACGTTCGCGAGCGTCTGCAGCATCGAGACGAGTGCGCGCGCTGCATTTTTCGCAACAGCCACCGGTTGCCAGCCCGGCTGAACGACGGGTTGCGCGAGTGCGTCGGGGGTGATGTTGAGGGCGATCGACGACATCGCGGTCACCTGCGAGAGATAGCGCATGCGGCCTTTCGCCTGCTCGATCTCGCCGCGGATTTCGGTCAGCCGCTGGTGCACTTCGAGCACTTCGCTCGCTTTGCCGCCATTCTGCCGCGCAGTGGTGAGCAACTGCCGCAGTTCTGCTTCCGTCGCCTCGAGATTGCGCACGCGCGCGTCGAGATCGACGAACTCCTGCGACACGTCATCCGAAGTCACGGTCTCGGTATTCACCCGCTTCGCGAGGCCGCGAATCGCGGCGATGGTCGAGGTGAGCTTGTCCGCCGGGACGCGCAGCGTCAGTTCGGCGCGCAGCAACTCCCCTTCCCGCCAGACATTCGATCCGGCGACGTATCCGCCCACGCTTTCCACCGCGCGGGTCGCCCGCTCGACTGCCACATTCGTGTCGCCGACCACGATGTGCATGTCCGCTTTGCGCACGATCATGCGCGGCATCGCCGCCGCTTGCTTCACCGCCACGCGTTGAAGTTGCGGCGCGGCCGTAGAGCCGGCCGACTCGACGCTGGTCATCGCGCTGTCGCTCTCCGCACGGCACGCGGACGCGAGCACCACCAGCGCTACTGCAATGAATTTCTTCACGATTGCCTCCACACGTCCGTTGGACGCGCGAGGCGGCGGCGAGGAAACTACGGGCAGTCGCAGTAGGACTGCGCGCGGGAGACGACGTACTCGGGGTCGACGGGCTTGAGCAGCGTTTCGTCTGCCCACGGCGCGAAGGTCCGCAGTTGCGGATTCGGCTCGCCGAGGATGATCACGCCGCATTTGACGTGCGCTTTCTGAGTGCGGAGGATCTCGAGCGAGCGCATGCCGCTCTGCGTCGACAGATTGAGGCTGAGGATGACCACGTTGAAGCGGCGATCGGTCAACATCCGGACTGCGTCGTCGCCATCGGGAGCGAACGTGACGGTGAAATTGCGCTGATCCAGCGTCGCGATCAGCGATTTGCGAAAGGCGTCATCGTCGTGAATGACGAGCGCCGGACAACTCGGTCGAACCATATCCTCCTGCCTCAGCCCGCAAAGCGCGCGCCAGTGAGCTCGCGATCATATGCGCGGCAGACCTCGTCGCCAAAACAGACGAAGAGGACGCTCTCGATCGTGGGGTTTTCCCTGACGAAGCGGCGCGTTTCGGCGACCGCGATCTGCGTTGCCGCCTCGATCGGATATCCATACACGCCGCAGCTGATCGCGGGAAAGGCGATCGTGCGCACGCCGTTCTCCACTGCGAGCCGCAGCGACTCCCGATAGCAGGATGCGAGGAGCTCCGGCTCGCCATTCTGCCCGCCGCGCCAGACGGGGCCGACGGTGTGAATGACATACCGCGCGGGGAGTTTGTAGCCGCGGGTGATGCGCGCCTGTCCGGTCGGGCAGCCGCCGATGCGGCGGCATTCTTCGAGCAGTTCCGGACCGGCGGCGCGATGAATGGCGCCGTCCACGCCGCCGCCGCCGAGGAGCGATTCGTTGGCGGCGTTGACGATGGCGTCGACGTCGAGGGTGGTGATGTCGCCGCGGTGAATCGCGAGCTTCGTCATTTCCGGCCGAGCTTGACCACGATGTCGAACTCACGCTTCGTCACCGGCTGAACCGAGAGGCGCGAGCCTTTCTTCGTCACCACCATCTCCTCGAGCCCGGCCGTGGTCTTGAGCGTTTCGAGCGAGACGATGTGCGGGAACTTCGCGACGAAGCGGATGTCGACCAGCGTCCACGTCTCATCTTCGGGATCGGGATAGCCCTCACGGCTGATCTCCGCCAACCCCGTCACGCCGGATGGATCGGCATTCGAGGCATAGAACAGAACCTTGTCCCCCACGCGCATCTGATCGCGCATGAAATTGCGCGCCTGATAATTGCGCACGCCGTACCACGCCACTTTTTGCCCGGGCAGCGCCGCGAGATCGTCGATGCTGACGTCCGAAGGCTCCGAT
>JALYOB010000239.1 GCA_030857085.1 Acidobacteriota bacterium
ACCGTGATCGGCACCGCGACCGTCGGATATCGCTACCAGCGTCCCGGACGAGGATTCGTGTTCCGGGCCGGTTTCACGCCCATTTTCGATACTTCCGACATCCTGCCGTGGGCGGGCGTGAGCTTCGGATACGGCTGGTGATTCGCATCGCTGCGCGCGTTGCGTAATTCGTCAACTAGTTGACGTGTTCACAGTCCGTTTGCACGTTCGTTTCATCTTTCCTCAAACCCTCTCGCGGCTGCGTCGTTACTAGATGCAGACGCGCAACGCGCGAAATTAAAAGCTCGAGAGGTTTCGAAAAATGAAGCGTTCTGTCATCGCCCTGTCCCTCCTGGTTCTCCTCATCGCCACCGCCTGCGCCTCGGTCACCGCTCCGGGCACGCGCGGCGTCATCACGGCCGTCGAAGGCAACTCCGTCACGATCACGTCGAACGGTACGGCCACGACGTACACGCTCACCAACGGCTCGCAGATCTACTCGCCGTCGGGCTCCACGGCCAGCCGCCTGCTCCTGCAGAACGGTCAGTCGGTCATGGTGTGGTCGCGCGCGAACAACGAAATCGTTCGCCTCAACGTCGGCGCGTAAGTCCGGTTCTCGCGCAGTGCCGAAACGGCGGGCCTCAGCCCGCCGTTTCTTTTTTGTCCTTCCAGCGGTGATACAGCCAGAAGCCGACTGCGATCAGGATGATGATCGCGATGCCGTACTTTTCGAGATTCTCGACGCGCCCGAGCACTGATTCGATCGCACGTCCGAAGTAATAGCCGAGAGCCGTGATCACCGCCGCCCAGAGGCCGCAGCTCACCGCTTCATAAATCAGGAACTTCACCAGCGAGATGCGCGACATCCCGATGATGACGGCGCAGGTGATGCGCAGGCCGTAGATCCACTGCGTGATGATGATCGCGGCGGCGCCGTAGCGTTCGAACACGCGCACGCCTTGTCCGAAGTGGCGCTTCATGCTCGGAAAGCGATCGAGCAGCCGCACGCCATGCGCGCGGCCGAGCCAGAACCAGAACACGTGGCCGATGTAGCTGCCGGCGAACGCGACCAGCGTCACGAGGCGCACGTCGAGATGTCCGCGCGAGGCGAAGAATCCCGCCGCGACGAGGATCGCCTCCCCCTCGAGAAAGGTTCCCAGGAAGACGGCCAGATATCCGAATTGCTCGAGCATCGATTCCGGCGACATCAGCCCAGCCCGTCTGCAAGATTCGGGACGGTTCGGAAATGGGAGCGCGTGCGAGGTGTATTAGAGTGGTGCGGGGGCAACCAATGAAACGTGCTCTGAGTCTGACGCTGGCCAGCATGCTCGCTCTGCCGCTCCTCGCGGAGGAGCCGAAAAAGAGTGAACCGCAACCGGCCGCTGCAACCGCGCAGCCGGGCGACTCCCCGCTCGTTCAGGCGGCGCGCCGCAGCACGCGTAAGTCGAAAAAGACCAGCACGTTGGTGTTCACGAACGAGTCGCTCAAGAAAAGTCAGGGTCACGTGAGCACCTCGAATGCCGCCGCGCCCGTCCCCGCGCCCGCCGTTCCGCAGCCGAAGCCCGGTCCCGAGGCGGAGATCGAGGCTCGCAACGCGCGCCGCGCCGCGGAGCTCAAAAAGAACGAGGAGTATCGGGCGAAGGCGAAGGCGAAATCGGATGAAGAGCGCCTCAAGCGCCGCGCCGAAGCAGCGGCCGCGCTCGAGGAAGGTTTGTACGACGGGACCGATGTCGATCCCGCGCAGGCCGAGCACGACGCGGAAAAGGCGAACTCGGGCAAGCCGCCCGTGCACTGAGCCGGCGAGCCTCACTTAGCGCGAGGCTCCTTCCCGTTCCATCGTCCGCAGAATCTTTTCGAGCAGCACCCACACCTGATCGAGCTTCTGCTCGAGACGCGTGAGCCGCGCGTCGAAGTCTCCCGTCTCGAGATCGGCGACGATGTCCCAGAACACCGGATCGCTCGGGATGTTGCGCGGGGAGCGCTGCCTGCCGGTGAGCGTGGCGTCGAGGTCGCGCTCTTCCGGATAGCAGCGATCGATCATCGTCCGGATCGAGCTCTCCGGCGCAATGAGCGGCGTGACCGGCATCTGCACCGCGTCTTCGAGCTTCTCGAGCACTTCGGTGTCCGTCGGATCGACCATCGCCACCTCGAGGCGATCGCCTTCCATCCGCACGGGAACGGCTTTGTACTCCATGGCCGTCGCGCGGCTCAGCTTGCGCAGCACTTTCTTCGGGATATCGACGTGCAGGATGCTGATGCAGGGGACGTCGATCTGTTTGGAGAGGAACGCGGCCAGCACGTTCTCATCGATGAATTTGAGATCGACGAGCGTCGATCCGAAGCGCTTGCCGCTCTGCTTCTGCTCCGCGAGTGCGATCTGCATCTGAACCTCGTCGATGAGGTTCGCCGCAAGAAGCATCTCGCCGAGGTTCTGCCGGTGCATGCGCGCACATCGTACCCTCTCCCCGCGTGGCGGAGAGAGGGTTTGACCGGGCCCCGCGCCGCGGGAACTCGGGTTTGTTTTCGATGTCTTATCAGGCAGTGCGATACGTCGAGCGGTGACGCTGCCAGGCGCGCCAGCCGCCGATCAGACCGAAGAGCATGCCGAGGCGGCCGAGACCGATCATGCGAGCCATGCCTTTCGACGTCGACTGTCCCATCTTGAATGCGAGTACACCTTTGAGAAAGTTCAGCATTTGTGTCCTCCGTTCGCATAGTTATATTGCAATTGTGCTGCCGGAGTTCAGACCCACTAAACTTCTGATCTGCCGAGGTTTACAAGCGCGAACAAGGCGTATCCGCTGGCGAAAAGGGAGAGGAACGGGAGCGCTCCCCAATGTCCCGTCCGGGCAAAGGCGATCATCGCCGCGGCGAAGAAAATCGCCAGCGCAGACTCGGCCAGCCAGGTCGGCGTGCGGCGCCGTCGCGCGAGTTTGCGTCGCGGCGTGTCGCCCGCTTTCGGAGTGCGTTGAAAGTAGCCGCCGCGCTGCACGAGGCCTTCGATCACCGCGCTCGCATTGCGCACGGCCATGCCGATGCCGACCGGCAGGACCGCGAACAACTCTCGCGCGCGCGGCGCAGGACGTCCGGCCTGGCGCTGCCCTTCGCGATAGAAGAGAAGCACCGAGGCTGTGGAGGCAGCAAAGAGCGCGAAGTCGATCGCGAACGTCCACGTCAGCGCATGCGCGTACCGCACGAGGAGCGCGGGGACGATGAGCAGCGCGAGCATCACGTTGAGCAGGTACGCGGTGTTGTTCGTGAGGTGAAAGAGCGCCTCGAGTTTCGTCGCGCGCGGAAGCTCGCCCGTGAGAATCGCGCCGAGGAGCTTGCGCGCGGTCTGGATGGAGCCTTTGGCCCAGCGATGCTGCTGATCCTGAAAGCCGCGCAACGCGGCAGGCAATTCGGCCGGCACTTCGACGTCGCTGACGAACACGAACTTCCACCCCGCCAGCTGTGCGCGATACGAAAGATCGAGATCCTCGGTCAACGTCGACGAGGACCAGCCGCCCGCTTCTTCGATCGCGCTGCGACGCCACACACCGGCCGTGCCGTTGAAGTTGAAAAAGCGTCCGCCAAAATTGCGCGCTGCCGACTCGACGGCAAAGTGCGCATCGAGAAAGAGAGCCTGCACGCGCGTGAGCAGCGACTGCTCGCGATTGAGATGCGTCCAGCGCGCCTGCACCATTCCCACGCGCGGATCGGCAAAGTAGGGAACGAGGCGCAGAAAGACGTCGGCTGTCGGAACAAAGTCGGCGTCGAAAACGGCGAAGAGCTCCGCGTCGCCGAGCGTCATCCCGTGTGCGAGCGCTCCTGCTTTGAAGCCGTCGCGCGACGTGCGTCGCACGTGCGTGATGCGCACGGCGCGGGCGCGAATGCGTTCGACCGATGCGGCGACGATGGCGCTCGTTTCATCGGTCGAGTCGTCGAGCACCTGAATGTCGAACGGGCCGGGATAGTCGATGCGCGCGACCGCGTCGAGCAAACGCGCGGCGACGTTCGGCTCGTTGTACAGCGGCAGTTGCACCGTGAGTGAGGGAAAAACGTTCGCGGTGACGCGCTGCGGCGGCCGCGTGCGGCGGCGCAATCTGACAAGATGCAGGCGATGGAGGCTGTAGATCGCGAGGACGCTCAGCACCGCGTAATACAGCGTCAGAATGGCCGTTTCGGCGGCGCTCATGGAGTGGCGCTGATTCTACTCGCCGCTGCACTGTCGCTCGCGCCGCTCGCGACTACGCGCCACGGATTCCGCGGCTTTGTCGTGCTGTATGCCGTCGCAGCGCTCGCGTGGTTGCCGCTCGTGCAGCGCACGCTCTCGCTCCGCGCGACGATCGTGATCGCAATCGTGCTGCGGGCGATCTTCATCTTTGTCGAGCCGCGGCTTTCCGGCGACGTGTATCGCTATCTCTCGGATGGACGCGAGCTCGCGAGCGGCCACAATCCCTACACATACACGCCCACCGATCCGCGCATCAATCATCGCGAGATCCGTTCGATTTATCCGCCGCACGCGCAGCTTCTGTTCGCGCTCGTGCACGATCTGACCACGTGGCGTTTGCTGATCATTGCTGCCGACCTGTTGTGCGTCGTGCTGCTGCGCGAAAGCGGTGCGCTCGCATTCGCAACCTGTCCGCTGGTGATCCTCGAAGGCACATGGAGCGGTCACATCGACGCGCTCGCGGCGGTCCTGCTCACTATCGCTCTGCTGGGCCGCTCCGGAATCGCTGCCGGATTCGCGAGCGGACTGAAGGTGATTCCGATCGCCGCACTTCCGGCACTGCTGCGCGCGAATCGCGGCGTGCGTTTCGCCATCACCACCGCCCTCACCCTCGCCCTCCCCATCCTCCCGTTCCTCGGCGCGCCGATCATGCCCGGCATGCGCGATTACGCCACGCGCTGGATCTTCAACTCGCCGCTGTATGACCTCGTCCGCGCGGTCGTGGAGCTCGTGCCCGTGAAGACGATCTGGACACACCACCCGCTCCGATTCGCTGTTATTTCGAACATTGTTTTTGAGCACTTATATGCGGACTTTTTAACGCGCTGCGTTCTCATCACGATTGCGCTCGGCGCGATCGCGCTGACCACGCGCGTGAGCACCGCCATTGCGGCGTTGCTGGTCTGCTCGCCGGCCATTCATCCGTGGTACTGGCTCACGCTCGTCCCCTGCGCGCTGGTCGAGCGGAGCGCGTGGTTGTACGTGGCGATGCTCGCGCCGCTGTCGTATCTCTTCTACGCCGGCGCGCCGAAAGCGCTCGTCTACGCGCTCTACGCGTGTTCCGCTTTGAGCGCTCTCGTCATCAGGCGCTGGAGACCGCCGCGCGGCGACTCGCCGTCATAAAGCACGCGGTACATCTCGCTCGCGATCGGCATCTCGATGCCGTACTTCTCCGACATCTGCACCGCCGACTTCGAGGTCTTGATTCCTTCGGCGACGAACTTCGCGTCGCGCAGGATCTCCTCGAGCGTGCGCCCTTTTCCGAGCTGCACGCCGACGCTGCGATTGCGCGACAAAGCGCCGGTGCACGTCAGCACGAGATCGCCCATGCCGGCGAGTCCGGCAAACGTCTCGAGCCGCCCGCCTAACGCGAGTCCGAGCCGCGTCATCTCGTGCAGGCCGCGGGTGATGAGTGCGGCGGTGGTATTCGAGCCGAGGCCCATGCCTTCGAGGACGCCGGCAGCGATGGCGATGACGTTCTTGAGCGAGCCGGCGAGCTCCACACCCGCGACGTCGCTCGAGTGATAAAGACGAAACGCCGCGCACGACATCACCTGCTGCACTTCCTGCGCAAAGTCCGTCTGTTTCGAGGCGATGACCGCCGCCGTCGGATCGGCACGCGCCGTTTCGAGCGCGAACGTCGGTCCCGACAACACCGCGAACGCGGCGAGTTGTTCGCCCAGCACATGCTCCGAAACCTCGGACATGCGATCGAGCGTTTCGTTCTCGATGCCCTTGGTTCCGGAGATGATCTTCACCCGCTCGCGCAGATGCGGACGCAGGTTGGTGAGCACTTCGCGATAGTGGTGGCTCGGCACCACCATGAACAGCGTCTCCGAAAACTCCGCCGCCTCGGCCAGATCATTCGTCGCGCGCACTTTGTCGGTCAGCGGCTGGCCATTGAGGTAATCGGGATTCGCACCCGTCTCGCGAATCGTCTCCGCGACCTTCGGATCGTGCGCCCACATCAGGACGTCATTGCCCGCGCGCGCGGCGGTGATGGCCATCGCGGTGCCGAACGAACCTGCTCCGATGACGGTGAGCCTCATTCGCGCTCCCTCTTCTGTCCGAGTCTGCGTTCTTTGCCGCCGGCGAGGCGGGCGATGTTTTCGTGGTGTTTGAGGATCACGGCGAGCGCGATGCCGATGCTCATCACGATCCGCCAGAACGGCGCATGCTGCGCGAGAAAGCGAAAGAAAAGCGGGATCGACGCCGCGCCGACGATGGACGCAAGCGAGACGAAGCGAAACAGGAGCACGACGATCGCGAAGACGAGCACGGTCGCCGCGCCGACGCGCGCATCGAGCGCGAACACGACGCCGATTCCGGTCGCGACTCCTTTGCCGCCTTTGAAGCGCAGCCACACCGGATACATGTGCGCGAGCACGGCAATGAGCCCCGCTCCCGCGATCCAGAACTCTCGCGACTGCCACGGCTGCAACCCCGGCTCGAACGGCCAGGCACGCTGCGCGACGAGGAAGCGCGCGAGTGCGACCACGCCGTAGCCTTTCGCAATATCGAGCAGCAGCGCGATGATGCCCGGCGCCTTCCCGGCGGTGCGTGCTACGTTCGTAGCACCAACGTTCCCGCTCCCATGCTGGCGCACGTCCTTGCCCGAGACGAGCTTGACGATGAGGTAGCTGAACGGAATCGAGCCGATCCCATACGCGAGCGCGACTAGCGCGACAGCGAGCATGCGGGGCGTATTGTACGGCGCAACGACGAGGGGCCTCCGGCGGCCGGGGCCACGGGCCCCGGACCC
>JALYOB010000240.1 GCA_030857085.1 Acidobacteriota bacterium
GCGCTTGCGCACCTTCTCGAGATCCTTGTCCTGAATGTTGAGGAAGAGCTCCTCGCCGTCGATGAGCAGCGGCTCGATGCCGGACATCTGATCGTCGAACCAGCGCCAGAGCTGCACGAGATCGATGCGGCGGCCCTTGGAGAGAAAACGGGTTTCGAGCAGATCCTGGCGGAAGTATCCGAGGAGCTTGCGGTCGTCGGTTTTGTTGAAATCGTCGTCGGAGAGATTGCGGATGTTCCAGACGCCGTACCGGATGATGTCATTGCGCGTGCTGCGCAGTTGCCGGATCACTTCGTCGAGGATCTTGAGCGGGAGCTGCGCCAGCGACTGCGCCTCCGGCGACGCCTGCCGCAGGGGCGAGAGTTCGGTCATGGCGGGCGTGAGGATACACGATCACTGACCGGCGACGAACGTGGCGTCGCCGGTGCGGTTGTCGACCAGCGACGCGTACGCCCGGCCGTTTCCTTCGAGAAAACGGACCACTGCGCGGCCGTTGATCACGCGCGACAACACCGCCGTCTGCGCGACACCGCCGCTCGTCGCGAGGATCGTGCGCGTCACTTCCGCACCCGCGGCGTCATAGACGATCACTTCCGCGATCGCATTCGCATCGCTGACGATGCCGATGTTCGTGCGATACGCGTCGCCGCTTTCGATGAAGACGAGCTGCTGTTCGGCAGGACCGTTCGGCGGCAGGAGAGGAATGAACTGGCTCATGCCGTCCGTGCGCACGCGGCTCATTGCGGTCGCCCCTTCCGGCAGGTTCACGCGCAGTGCGGCGAGATCGAACGCGCTGCTGAAGAGTTGCGCGAGCACGTCGAGCAGCGTGAGATTCGCGCGCGTGGCGACGACGTTCACGCGCGTGCTGCCGTTCGCGATCGCCTCGATGCGCACGTTCGCCGCGCCATTGGTGTGCATCCAGAGATCACTCGTCCATGCGTTGCCGTTCGCACCGGTGGCGCGGATCGCCGGCGCGATGAGCGTGCGCGCGGGGCCGGGCAGCATCGCCGGAATGAACATCGGGTCGCTGGTCGTGCTGTCGATCTGCGACGCGTACGCGGCGATGCGTGCGTCGCCGGAGAGCACTTCGATGCGCGTTTCTTCGATCGTGCCGGCGATCTGCACGTGGCTGAACGGCTGGATGGGCAACTCGGTCGTGCCGATGCGCACGATGCCGCTGCCGCCTGCTGTTTCGACGATGCCGAAGTTGACGCGCGTGTTCGGGATGGGGAGCGGCGATGCGATCAGCGCGGTCGCGCCGCGGGTTGTCGTTTCGAGATTCGGCGGTACCTGCTGTCCCATCGTGCCGCTCGTTGTGATCGCGTACGTGCGGCTCATGACGATCCCATCGCCGAGCACTTCGAGCGATCCGCTGCCCGCGGTGTGAAACGCGCTCTCGACCACGTCGTCGAACGCGAGCGTCTGACCGGGCGCGATCACCACATCGAGCGCGCTGAAGTTGTTGCGGCCATCTTCGGTGCTGCGCGTGAAGATGAGCGTCGCGCGCTGCGGCGTCGCGTGCGGATTGGCGATGCGCAGATCAGACGCAAACGCGGTCGCACCGGCACCGAAGACATGCGTCACCACCGGAATCATCTGCGCGCGTTCGCCGCGCGGCCGTTCTGCGAGCGGCGCGTCGCCTGCGAACTGCAGCTCGAGCGCCCACGACAACAACGTCCCGGCATCGCGTCCGCGGCGGTCGCGCACGACCAGCTTCCAGGTTCCAGCCGCGCTGCGGCCGCGCAGCACGTCGAGCGATTCGAGCGGTGATGCGGTGATGCCGAACGTCGTGTGAATGTCGGCCGCGAGATCGGACGAGAGCTGCTGCAGCACGACGATCGTGCCGTCGGGCGCGACGAGCTCGATGCGCAGATCGCCGCGCAGCGGATGCGTGATGTCGACGCGCACGCCGACGCGTTCGATCGCACGCGCGTCGGCGATGGTGATCCGGGAGGTGATGCCGTTCGGATCGTTGTCAGGGATCGGGATCGCGCGATCGGTACTCTGATACAGCGTCTGCTCGCCGCGCGGCGTGTTCTCGCAGCGGGTGAGAATGCCGCGCGCGCCCATCGCGCTGCAGATCGCGTCGATGTGCGCGCCGCCGAAGAGCAGGCGATCTGCGTCGACCAGCCGCTGCGCCGCGACTTCGAACGTCGGATGCGGCGGCGCATCGAACACCGACTCGAGCACGATCGTGTCCATCGCTGCGCCGCCGATCCGATCGTGAATCTCGCGTAACGCAGACGACCAGATCTCGCCGTTCAGATGCTCGTTGCCCGACGTGTCGGTGCGCTGGTAATCGGCCATCGTGCGCGTGCTGTCGAGCCGGCGCAGGCAATCGCTGCCGGGGCCGTAGAGACAGCGCTCGGACGGATCGTCTTCCGAACAGCGCGCGTCCCAGTCTGCAAAGCAATACGGATCGCGGCCGGACGCGCGACGCTGCGCGACATGACGCGAGAATGCCCAGTAATCGCCGAAGCCTTCACTCAGCGCACGCGACTCGCTGCCGAACGTGCCGACGAATGTCTCCGGCGCAATCCATTCGAGCAGCGCGTGCATGTACTCGTGCACGACGATGTCCGCATCTTCGGCGTCGTCGGTTCCCCCTTCGCCGAAGTAGAGCGTGCCGCGGCCGATGGCGAACGGATTGGGGATGAAGAAGGAGTTGTCGTTGCCGCTCACCGCGTGGGCATCGACTTCGATCGCATACGGCGCAATCGCGCGTTCGCCGGTGTATCCGAGCGACTGCAGATAGCGCTGCGACCGATCGATGTGAAAGTACGCGTTCACATCCTCGAAGCCATCTTCTTCGCGATTGAAGACGAGCGATCCCGCCGCATCGGGCGGCGCGATATTGCGCGGCTGTCGATCGACGAGACTGACGTACGGCCCGCGCAGCGGCCCGCTTTCCGCGACGTCCTGCAACTCGACGTCGCGATAGGCGCGCTCGGGCACTGCACTCGCCGCATCGTTGCGATCCTGCAGTGATGGATCGTTCAACGTGACGACCGGATTGGGATCGAAGACGCGCGCCGGCTTGGCCTGAAAAAAAAGCGGCACGCGCTGCACCAGCGCACCGGTTGAAGCGTCGTAGTCGTACGCGAATGGCTGAAGCGGCGCTTCTTCGATGATCTCGCGGCGGACGAAGCGGCCGTTGAGGACACGGAACACCGAGTACCTCGGAGTACCGCGGAGTACCTCGGAGTACCTCGGCTCAGATCCCTGCGAGGAACTCCGAGGAACTCCGAGGAACTCCGAGGAACTGCAGGGCCGCGTCACATACCGATCCGACGCCACTCCATCCACATACTCCCGATACCGGCAATGCGCGCCCGTGAGCGAATGCCGCACGAGTTCGAGCACCAATGCTGAGGCGGCGAGGATCACGTCAGGACTTTACGTTTGTGCGACGGCCGGCGTTTGCGCGGCGGGCGCGTTCCCGGCCTCGGTGGTCGCGGGGAGCGAGAAGAAGAACGTCGTGCCCTGTCCTTCCTTGCTGTCGACCCAGATGCTCCCGCCGTGGCGCTCGATGATCTGTTTGGTGATGTAGAGGCCGAGGCCGAGGCCGCCGTAGTTCGCGGACGAAACCTGACGCCCGCGGTGGAAGCGCTCGAATACCTGACCCAGCTCGTCGGCCGGAATGCCGATGCCGCGATCGCAGACCGCGGTCACGAACGTCTCGCCCCGATCTTCGACCGTGACCGTGACGTCGCTTCCGTCGGGCGAATACTTCACCGCGTTTTCGAGCAGATTGCCGAGCACCTGCTCGAGGCGGTCGCGATCGCCGGTGACGATCTTGTCGTCGTCCGGCACGCTGACGTGGAAGCGGCGGTCGCTGACTGCAGTGTGATGACGATGCACGACGTCGCGAACAAAGTGCGCCCACGCGATCGGCTCGCGCCGGATCTCGAGACGTCCCGTCTCGATGCGGGAGACGTCGAGCAGTTCGAGGATGAGCCGCGACATCCGATCGATCTGATCCAGCGCGATGTCTAGATACTCCTCGGAGGTCGTGAGGTCGCCTTCCTTGATGAGCATCTTCGCGAGTTGCGTGTAGCCCTTGATCGACGTGACGGGCGTGCGCAGCTCGTGCGACGCGATCGAGAGAAACTCGTCTTTGAGGCGCGAGAGATCTTCGAGCTTGCGGCGCGCTTCGACCTGTTCGGTGTAGAGCTTCGCGTTCTCGATCGCCAGCGCGGCGCGTTCGGCGAGCACTTCGGCGAGCGGCAGCTTGTCGTCCGTCATCGCGCGCTCGGGATCATTCGCGGCGATGATCAGCGCGCCGATCATTTCGCGGCGCGTGCGCAGCGGCAGGATGAGCAGCGAGGCGAGATTCACCGGCGAGGGGTGATACGTGCCGGGATTCGTCGCGTCATACGAGCCGCGCACGTTCGTGGTCAGCGAGGGATAGCCCGTCGAGACGACCTGGCCGATGATCCCTTCGCCGACGAGAAGCGGCTGGCGATAGATGTACGACCACGCGAGGCCGAGCGAAGCCATGTCGCGGTGATAGATCGAGGCCACGCTCAGTTCCTTGGAGTCGGCGTTGCGCAGAATGACGGCAGACCAATCGCCGAGCACTTCCGCCACACGCTCCGCGATCGCCTGTGTGACCCAGGTCGGATCGATGTTGCTGGAGAAGAACGCGCCCGCGTCCGCGAGGATCTGCGCGCGCTCGGCCTGCAACTGCATCTGCTCTTCGAAAAAGCGGCGCTCGGTGATGTCGCGAAACGTGACGACGACACCGGAAGTGTGCCCTTCTTCATGCAGCGGGGTCGCGCTCATCGAAACGGCGACGGGCTTGCCGCTGTCGCGGCCGACGAGAACGGTCACATCCTGCACCGAACGTCCGGTCGACAGCGCCTGCGCCGCCGGCAGTTCCTGCGGATCAAGGAGGCGATGGTGCTCGTCGTACAGACGATAGGTCTCGGCCTGCTTCGTGATCGGCACGCCGATGTCGGACTTTGCGAGCAGCCGCTGTCCGGCGGGGTTGATGAAGACGGTGCGCCCCTCGCCGTCGACGAGCAGCACGCCGTCCGCCATCCCCGCAATCATCGCCTCGGTCCGTTTCACCTGGCGCGTGAGCGAAGTCGAAAGCTGCTGCTGAATGCGCGACGCGGCAAAGGCCGAGACTCCGACGACCAGGAGGCCGAGGAGGATCATGCCGAGCATCACGCCCTGACGAACGGAGCCGACGTGATCGAGCGCCTCGGTCTGATCGCCGCGAATGCGATCGGAGATGAGGCCTGCGTAGTCGGGCGCGGCGCGCTGCATCATCGCGACGTCGAGCATCACCCGCTGCGCTTCCGCGTCCTTGAAGTTGCGCGAGAGCTCGAGCTGCCGCGACGTGAGTTCTTTCAGCGCACGAAAATGTGCACGGAATTCTTCGATGATTTGTCTATCTCGCGCGTCGCGCACGCGCTCGATCGCGAGCGATTCCGAGGTGCCGAAGGCGCGGAGCGCATCGGCGTACTGCTGCTCGAATGCGGTCTGGCGGCTCATCGAATAGCCGCGGCTCGAGGAGATCAGCGTCGCCATCGCCTCATCCATCGCCCGCACCGCATCGAGCAGCGGACGCGCATCGCGCACGATCGTGAACTCCTGCTGCTGCTCCATGCGCAGCACGCTCACCGTCAGGACGACGTCGCCCACGGTGAGGAGGGCGAGCCCGACAAAGGCACTCCAGACGAGACGGCGAATGGTAGGAGACATCTAGGCGGAGGCGCTCCGTTGCAAAACCAGAGCCCGCGAAATCCCGCCCGCTGTGCGGCTAAGTGCAAACATACAAGCGACTTCCGGCGAGGCGAGCGCGGGAACACGCTATGCAGAGTATGCCGGTGCCGGCCGCTTGCCGGTTACTTACGACGAGAACAACCCGGAGACGCCAATGGCTCTGCGCCCGCTGCGTAATGCGACGATCACATTCGGCCTGGTCAACATCCCGGTCCGTTTCTATACGGCGACGAAATCGGAAGACGTGCAGTTCAACCTGCTCCACGAGAGCTGCGGCTCGCGCGTCAACCGCAAGTGGTGGTGCCCGAAAGACGAGCAGATGCTCGAGATGGGCGACATGGTGAAGGCGTATGCGGTGGCGAAGAATCAATACGTCACCTTCACCGAGTCGGAGATGGAGGAGCTCGAGAGCGACGGCGATCGCGCGCTCGAGATCACCG
This sequence comes from Acidobacteriota bacterium, assembly GCA_030857085.1. Classification (GTDB taxonomy): domain Bacteria; phylum Acidobacteriota; class Thermoanaerobaculia; order Gp7-AA8; family Gp7-AA8; genus QHVT01. The sequence continues at coordinate 6,174 of JALYOB010000240.1, forward strand.
AGTTCGTCGACCTCTCCGAGATCGACCCTGTCTTTTTCGAGAAGGCCTACTACCTCGGGCCGGGCAGCGGCGGCGCGAAAACGTACCGGCTGCTCGCGCAGGCGATGCGCAAGCAGAACAAGGTTGCGGTCGCGCGCTGGGTCTCCGGTCACAAAGAGCACCTGGTCGTGCTCCGCCCGTTCGAGAACGGTCTGATCCTGCACACGATGTATTACGCCGACGAAGTGCGCGACTTCGGCGCGATGGAGATCGGCGAAGGGGAAGTGCGGGACAAGGAAGTCGCGCTCGCGGAGATGCTGATCGACGAGCTGACGGTCGAGCGCTTCGACCCGCTCGCGTACAAGGATCAGTATCGCGAACGCCTCATGGATCGCATCCGCGCAAAGTCGGAGGGGACGCTCGTGATCTCCGAAACGCGCGGCGAGGAGAAGGCGGCCGAGGTGGTCGACATCATGGAAGCGCTGCGGCGGAGTCTCGAAGCGGGTGCGGCCGGCAAGCGCGCGCCGGCGAAGAAGGCGCCGCCGAAACAGCGCACTGCGGCCGCGGCGACTTCGAAAAAGAAGAAGGTGTCGTAAGTGCCGGACCTGCTGAAAAAGTACAAGCAGATGCGCGACTTCGGCGATACGCCGGAGCCGGCAGGACGCACGAAAAAGATCGCAAAAGGGCCGATTTTCGTGATCCAGAAGCATCAGGCCTCACATCTCCACTACGACTTTCGTCTGGAGATGGAAGGGGTGCTCAAGTCGTGGGC
>JALYOB010000241.1:0-2123 GCA_030857085.1 Acidobacteriota bacterium
GCGCGAGCTCATCGCGCAGCAGGGAACGTACATCGCCCCTTCGCGCTCGCTTGCGCGGCTCGCGTTGCGCGCGGGAGACGGCGCGGCCGCGCTCGAAGGAATCAACGGCTACTATCACGTCACCGCATTCAGCGGACCGCCGCACGTGATCGCAGCGGCGCATGCGGAGCTCGCGCGCCTCCTTCCCGCCTGGACCGGCACTCCCGCCGAGCGGCCCGCCATCGCCCGCGCCCTCGGCGGCATCCGCTTTTACGAAGAAGCATCGATCGTCGATCCGCACGGCGCGCTCGCGAAATACGCCGCGGCATTGCGGAACATCGAGACGCTCACGAACGAGTACTACCGCAACATCGCCATCGGCAACGAGAAGCCTGCGGTGCTGCGCGACGGCGTCGACCGAGAGCTGCGCGCCGTCGATCCGTCGCGCGACGCGCTGACGAAACGCTTCGGCGTGTCGATCAACATCGGCAAGACCTCCGATCACACCGATCTGCACATGGGCCACGCCGTCGTCGATCGGGCGATGGAGGTCGAGCAGTACGGCCACAAGGGAACGGTGCGCTTCGTCGCGCTGGACACGATGGTGTCGAACGGTTTCTCGTCGTGGGCCAGCGACGGGCGAAGCGGCGACGGCGGATGGGGAACGGCGAAGCAGATCGTGCAGGTGCGCTCGATGTACGCGGACGACGCGCTCGGGCAGTGGGCGCTCGTCAACGACCCCGAAGTGCGCGCGGAAGATGAGAAAGAGACGGCCGAGGAGACGCAGCGCGACGTGGTGCGTGCGAAAGAGAATCCGATCCAGATTTTCACGGGGATGTCGCAGCGGATCCGGAGGCAATACCTCGATCGGATCGCGGCGGAGACGAAAACGCGCGACGCGTTTCTGGCGCGCGTCGAGAGCGAACATTTTCAATCGTCGATCGTGCTGCACGAAGGACGTCACGCCATCGACGCCGCCCTCGGCGAGCGGTTCAAGGCGTGGGAGCTCGAATACCGCGCGAAGCTTTCGCAGATCGCGCTTGCGCCATCCACGCGTGGCGCGCTCGACGGCGTCATCGACTACGACATCGGCGGCGACTCGCCGCACGGGAAGGCGAACACGAAGCTGGTGAGCGAGATCGTCGCGTGGATGAAGAACCATCAACGCGAAATCGCGGGACTCGATGCGAACGCGCCGCTGCTGCCGCAGCTCGACAAGCTCACCGACGAGCAGATTCGCGCTGCAGTGCGCGCGCTCGATCCTCTCGCGCAGGCGATACGATGAGCGGATGTCACGCACAAGCCGCCGTGAGTTCGCGAAGTCGCTCGCCGTCGCCGGTGCCGCCGTACCGCTCGTCGCGACGACAGACCTTCTCGCGCAGACTTCGCCCGTTCCCGTTCCACCGCCACCCGCACCGCCGCCTCCTGCAACGCCGCCATCGCCGCTCGCGTCCGCGTTGACGGAGGTGGTTCGGGCGACTTATGGGGCGCACCTGACGCCGGCGGAGCTCGAGCGCATCGGCAGAGACTTTCAGGAGTCGGCGCCGTATCTCGAGAACTTCCGCAAGTTCAAACTCACGAACGCGGACGAGCCGGACTTTACGTTCGCTGCACGCGCGGAGCGCTGGTGATGATCGACGCATACTCGTCCATCGATGATCTCGGCCGCGCACTGCGCAGCAAGCAGGTTTCGGCCGTCGAGCTCGCGCGTTTCTACATCGACCGCCTCGCGAAATACGGCGAGCAGCTCGGCGCCGTCGTGACCATCACCCGCGAGCGCGCGATGGCGGAAGCAGAAGCCGCCGACCGCGCCCTTGCTTCCGGCGACAATCGCCCGCTCCTCGGCATCCCTTACGGCGTGAAGGATCTGCTCGCGACCAGAGGCATTCCGACGACATGGGGCGCGGAGCCGTTTCGCAATCAGGTGTTCGACTATGACGCCACCGTGGTCGAGCGATTGACGAAAGCGGGCGCGGTGCTGGTGGCGAAGCTGGCGATGGTCGAGCTGGCGGGCGGCTTCGGCTACAACAACGCCGATGCATCGTTCACCGGACCGGGACGCACGCCATGGAATCGCGACTTCTGGTCGGGCGGCTCGTCGAGCGGCCCGGGCGCGGCAGTTGCGGCGGCGCTCGTGCCGTTCG
>JALYOB010000241.1:2133-6899 GCA_030857085.1 Acidobacteriota bacterium
TGCCGTTCGCGATCGGCAGCGAAACGTCGGGCTCGATCCTCACGCCGTCTGCATTCTGCGGCGTGAGCGGATTGCGTCCGACGTACGGCGCGGTGAGCCGTCATGGCGCGATGGCGCTTTCATGGACGCTCGACAAGATCGGCCCGATGGCGCGCAGCATCGCGGACGCGAACATGGTCTTCGGTGCAATCGTGGGCGAAGACGAACGCGATCCGGCCACGCATCAGGTCTTTCCTTCCGGACGCGCATCGTGGGTTGCGAGCAGCGTCATGGCGCGCGAGGCGAATCGCCGGAAGGCGCGCATCGGTCTCGTCAAAGGAACGTGGGACAAAGTGCAGCCGGCGGTGCGCGAGAACTTTCTCGCGAGCGTCGACGTGCTGCGCGGGCAGGGCCACACGATCGAGGAGATCGACTATCCCGAGCTGCCGTACGGTCCGGCGATCTCGGTGATCGTCGATGCGGAAGGGGCGAGTGCGTTCGAAGACATCCTCGCCGACGGCCGCGCGAAGCAGCTGCGCAGCGTCGATGATCGTCGCGGCGGCTTTGCAGGAGCTGCAACGCTGGCGATCGACTATCTGCGCGCGCAGCGAATCCGTCCGAAGATCCGCCGCGCGCTGCTGGATGTGTTCGCGAAGGTCGATCTCGTCGCCGCACCGACGCGCTCGACCGTGGCCTATCCGGTCGGCCCGAATTTCGACGAGGTCTACAAAGACGTCCGCAGCGGCCCGCCGGTCATCCCGTCGATGAACCTGTTAGGCGCCCCTGGCGTCGCCCTCCCGAACGGCTTCGGCGAGAACGGCCTCCCGACGTCGATTCAACTCAACGCCGCACCCGCGAACGAGATGCTGGCGGTGAATGTAGGGATGCAGTTGCAGAGCGCGACGGAGTTTCATTCGAAGCGGCCGAAGGGATTCGGCTAACTGTCATCCCTCGCTACGCTCGGGATGACAAGTGACCTGTTCCCTGTTGCCAGTGACCGCGACTTCTGCGCAATGACCACAAGCTGCGCGGCAACAGGCAACAGGCAACGGGTTAACCCTTCCCACCCTGACGTTTTGTTCTATTCTTCCGACCGAACGGAGGCGCACGAAACGAATTGACCACACCCGATCTCCTCGACGCGCAGGCGACGCAGCAGCAGAACGCATGGACCACCGAAGACGCAGCGTCGCTCTACATGATCGATCGCTGGGGCGCGGGCTATTTCGACGTGGCGCCGAATGGCGACATGACCGTCGCGCCGTTGCAGAGCAAAGGCATTGCGGTGCCGATCATCGACGTCGTGCGCGAGGCGCAGACGATGAAGCTCGCCACACCGCTCCTGGTCCGCTTCCAGGATCTGCTGCGGCATCGCGTGGAGATGCTCAACCGTGCATTCCTCGGCGCCATTCGTGAGCACAACTACCGCGGCCAGTATCGCGGCGTGTTTCCGATCAAGGTCAATCAGCTGCGCGAAGTGGTCGAGGAGATTCTCGACGCCGGCCGGCCGTTTCACCACGGCGTGGAAGTGGGCTCGAAGCCGGAGATGTTCGCCGGCCTCGCCGTGCACAACGATCCCGAGTCGATCATCATCTGCAACGGCTACAAAGACCGCGCGTACATCCGCACCGCGCTCATCGGCCGCAAGCTCGGCAAGAAGGTGATCCTCGTCGCCGAGAAAATCTCGGAAGTGGCGATGATCTGCAAGCTCGCCGCGGAGATGGGCGTCGAGCCGTGGATCGGCCTCCGCGTCCGTCTCCTCTCCAAGGGCGCCGGCAAGTGGGCGACGTCGGGCGGCGAGCATGCGAAGTTCGGTCTGTCGACCGCCGAGATCCTCGAGGCCATCGAGGTGCTGCGCGAGGCGAAGATGGAATCGTCCTTCAAGCTGCTGCACTTCCACATCGGCTCGCAGATCCCCGACATCCTCACCATCAAGCGCGCCGTGCGCGAGGCGGCGATGTATTACGCGAAGCTCTACAAGAGCGGCCACAAGCTCGAATACGTCGACGTCGGCGGCGGTCTCGCCATCGACTACGACGGCTCACGCTCGACGTTCCACTCCTCGATGAACTACTCGGTCGAGGAGTACGCGAGCGACATCGTCTACAACATCATGGATGTCTGCGACGACGAGAAGGTGCCGCATCCGAACATCGTCTCCGAGTCCGGCCGCGCGACGGTCGCACATCATTCGGTGCTCGTCGTTCAGGCATTCGGTGCGATCGAGAAAACGCCCCTCGAGCCGCGCGAGATTCAGGCGCGCGATCACAAGCTCGTGCGCGAGCTGATCGACATCGATCAGAACCTCGCTCCCGAAACGGTGAGCTCCGCGTGGCACGATCTGCAGCAGATCAAAGAGCAGGTGCAGACGATGTTCGAGCTCGGCCTGCTCGACCTCGACGTGAAAGCGCGCGTCGAATCGCTCTACTGGCAGATTGCCGAGCGGATGCAGACGATGGTTGCGGGCATGGACGCGGAAGAGGTGCCCGAGGATGTGCGGAATCTGAAGATCGAACTGGCGGATCAGCACATCTGCAATTTCTCTGTGTTCCAGTCGCTGCTCGATCACTGGGCGCTGGGACAGCTCTTCCCGATCGTTCCCATTCATCGCCTGAATGAGCGGCCGCAGCTGGAGTCGACGCTGGTCGACATCACCTGCGACTCGGATGGCAAGGTCTCGAAATACATCGACCTCAACGACGTGCGCGAGACGCTGCCACTGCACGAAATCCGGCAGAACGAGCCCTACTATTTAGGCATTTTCCTCACCGGCGCCTATCAGGACATCATGGGCGACATTCACAACCTCTTCGGGCGCGTGAATGAAGTGCATGTGTTTCTCGACCCTGATGAAGAGGCCGGTTTCTACATCGAGGAAGACATCCCGGGGCAGCCGATCGGCGAGGTTCTGGCGATGACGCAGTGGGACTGGCGCGATCTCGAGAAGCGGATGAAGCAGCAGATCGACGTGGCCATCAAGCAGGACCGTGTGAAGCCCAACGAAGGGATGCGTCTGCTTCAGGACTACGAGCGCGGCCTCAAAGATCAAACGTACCTGACCTTCGAATAGTGGAATAACCGGCACAGTGCACGCCGTGCCGGGACCGGAATCCTTACCCGTCTGCATTCGTTACGGCATACGTCCACCAAACGAAAACAAGGAGACCAGGAAAACATGCGTAGATCACTCGCGCTCAGCCTCATCACGTTCCTCCTCGTCGCGGCCAATGCGTTTGCCGCGGGCGAAGGCCGCATGGTGGGCAAAATTCTCGATGCTGCGACGAAGCAGCCGGTCGCCGATGCCGTCATCAAGCTCGACGCCATCGAAGGAAAGACGGTTCACAACGAAGTGAAGGCGCGCAAGGACGGCGGCTATACCGTCATGGTCCTCGACGCCACGATTCGCTACAAGTTCGTCATCACCGCTCCGGGCTACGCTCCGTACGAAGAGACGATCAAGATCAAGCTCGGCGAGACGAACAATCGCGACTTCGAGCTCAAGAAGTCGGACGCCGCCGCTCCCGCTGCTGCCGGTGGCGTGCAGATGCAGGCCGCGAAGGTCGATCCCGCCGTGGCCGCGTTCAATGAAGGCGCCGCGCTCATCAATGGCGGCGACGTGAACGGCGCGATCGCGAAGTTCAACGAGGCGGTTGCCGCGAAGCCGGACCTGACCGCGGGCTGGATGGCTCTCGCGAAGGCGAACGTCCGCGCGAAGAACTATCAGAAAGCTGTCGACGCCGCGAAGAAGGCGCTCGAAGTCGATCCGGATGACTCGGACATGTGGGGTGTTCTCCAGCAGGCCTACACCGGCCTCGGCGACAAGGCGAATGCCGCGATCGCCGCGAAGAAGGCTCCGGCAAATCCGGCCTCGCTCTTCAACGAAGCAGCCCGTCTGATCAACGACGGCAAGGACGCGGAAGCGGCAGCTTCGCTCCAGCGCGCAGTCGAGGTGGACGCGAAGTTCGCTCAGGCGTGGTACGAGCTCGGAATGGTGTACGTCCGCACGAGCAAGAACGCCGAGGCGCGCGAAGCACTCAGCAAGTACCTCGAGCTCGAGCCGAAGGGCAAAGACGCCGCCACCGCGAAGGAAATGCTGAATTACCTGAAATAAGCTACTCTGATGCAGGCAGGCGCCTGCTCGATGAGAGTCGATCAAAGGACAGGCAGAAATGCCTGTCCTTTACTTTTATGAGCATGCGCAAACTCGTCGGCGGTTCCCTCCTCCTTCTCGCGCTGTCAGCCTGCTCCTCTATCTCCACCAACAGCACTGTCAAAGCCGAACATCGCCCGCAGATCCAGATCGTGCAGACGAGCGGTGTTGCGATTGCCGCCCGGTATGTCGACGGTGCGATCGGCGTGCGCTACGCCGTGCGCGTCGGCAATCCTTCGCCCGCGCAGATCACGCTTCGCCGCGTGACGGTGCAGTCGGTTGTCGAAGGTGCGTACAACGTGAATCCGTATTCGGTTCCGTTCAACGTCGACGTCGCGTCGCAGGCGCACCAGGATGTGCAGTTCTGGGTGCCCGCGGTGACGGGTCTCTCCGTGACTGGCGCGAACGGCCCCGTGACGCTCCGCGTGACCTGCGAGTTCACCTCGGAAGCAAACGGCCGCTTTCAGCAGGTCGTGACGCGCGTGGTGAATCACCGCGCGTCGGCGATGGGAGACTGAGAAAGACGTAGCGAGTGGCGCGTGGCGAGTTGCCAGGGCGGTTTCGCCTGGACGCCACGCGTGGGGCAGGTAGACCTTCTCCCCGCGTCGGCGGGGAGAAGGTGGCCAACGGCCGGATG
>JALYOB010000027.1 GCA_030857085.1 Acidobacteriota bacterium
GTATTTATACGTCGTCGCCGGCCCGGGCGGTTCCTCCTTGAACGAACTGGCGACGTATGACATTAGTGACCCGTCGCATCCGACGCGAGTTGCTTCAGTATTCGATTTGGCACCGCCGCTCGCGGTGACGGCAAGTACTGCCTACACCACCACTTTCGGCACGGCGCGGGGTATGTTTGCCCGGGACATCTCGGTGCCTTCCACGTTCGGCTCCCCGATCGCGTGGCCGGGAAGCGTGTCGCCGATCGCCGCAGACGCCGCTATCGTGGCCATTGGCAACGGCGTCAGCGTTCGCTTATTGGAGCAGGCGAAGATCGTCGCAGAGGCGAGGGTGCTTGCCGACAATGACGAGGGTGACGCTTTCCACGGCATCGCGATGCGCAACGGCCTCATTGCAGTTGCTACAGAGCGCGGCGTTGTACTCACATCGGCAGTCGATCGCCTCCGGTGGGTGCGCGCCGTTCGAGACACCCCTGCATGGGCTGTCGACTTCGGCGATGACATGATCGTATCGGTCCGGCGCGCAACTGGGTTTGCAGCGGTGTATCAGGCCATCGCGCCACGCATGCTTCAGCGGCGTGCGACGTTCGATTTCAGGTCGTTCGGTGCGGCGTATCTCGACGTCGTCGCGCTCACAGACACGCTCGCCGTGATCGGCGGTCGGACGAATTCGGGTGCAGGCGCGCTCTTTGTGGGCCGCTACCGGACGTTCACGGATCAGGGATCGGTGTCGCCGGTCGTGTCGCTCAGCGTCGCGCCACCCGCACGTACCGGGAAGCTCCTGAACTTGCGCGCGAGCGCGTCAGATGATGTCGCGGTCGCCGCCGTCACGTTCGCCGTAAACGGTACCGACGTCTACACGGATGCGATTTTCCCGTACGAATTCAATTACCTCGTTCCGGCTTCTGCGACTACGTTGACCATTACCGCACGCGCGACCGACTACGCCGGAAACGTGACGAACTCTGCTCCTGTTGAACTGACACCTATCCCATGACGCCTAACGATCCAATCTCAGTCAAGGCCGGCTTCGGGATACGAAAGTCGGCTGGAGTGACTCGCCGCAATTTCTTGCGGAGCGCTGTGGCCGCATCGAGTAGCGCTATCGTCGCGCCGGCTGCGTTCGCGGCGGCGCGCACGTCGGCTGCGCGCACGAAGACGATGGCTGGAGCACGCGCCCGCACGGCGCTCCGCGTCCGCGTCGCTGCAGCTGAAGCTGCAATGAGCCTTGGTTTTCCCGAGCACCCGACGAATGGTGACGATGCGCGCCACAATCCTGCGTGGGTGTCGTACTCGAAGGGACTGCCGCACGCCGTTGGCGGCGAAGCGGATGAAGCTGCCGTCGCCGCGTACCTCGTCGCGATCCGCTCGGGCGACGCCAAGGCGTTTGAGCGTGTTCCAATGGCCGGCTACTTGAAGCTCGCGAACCCACAGGCGGCATTCGCGTTCGATCTGATCGGGCCAGATGGGCATCAGTTGCCGATCGAGCCGCCGCCGTCATTCGGATCGGCATCACAGGCGAGTGAGGCTGTGGAGTTGTACTGGAAGGCGCTCGCGCGCGATGTGCCGTTCGCCGCGTACGGCGAGCACCCGCTCATACGCAGTGCGTGTGAGGAACTCACACGGCAGACGGATTTCGCAGGCCCCAAGGTGGGCCGCTCCGTCAATGCGGCCACGGTGTTTCGAGGTGGATTGCCCGGGGGGCTTATAGGGCCCTATATCTCGCAGTTTTTGTACCGCGACGTTCCTTGGACACCGATCCGCGTGCCGCAACGGATCCGCATCGCCGCGGCCAGAAAAGACTACCTCACAACCGCAGAGGACTGGCTCGCGATGCAAAACGGCGCCGTCTTCGGCGTCAATGACTACGAGGATGTCCCGCGGTACATCAGAACGGGGAGAGATCTCGCGGAGTACGTTCACCGCGATTTCACGTACCAAGCGTTCCTCGGCGCGTGTCTCATTCTGTTCCGCCTCAGTGCCCCCATTGACGGAGGCATTCCGTACCATCACTCCGTCAGCCAGTCAGGCTTCGTAACGTTCGGCCCATCTGACATCCTGCACTTGGTGGCGGTGGTAGCGAACGTGGCGCTGAAAGCTGCTTGGTATCACAAGTGGTGCGTGCACCGGAGGTTGAGGCCGGAGGAGTACGCCGCGCGCGTCGATGCGCACGTGTCAGGCCGCGGCGCGTATCCCCTCCATGCGGATGTGTTGAACGCCTCTGCGGTTGAACGCGTCGCCCGCCTACACGGCGCGCGCTTCCTTCCACAGTCGTACCCGGAGGGCGCACCGCTGCACCCGTCATTTCCGTCGGGCCATGCTGTGATCGCCGGCGCCTGCGCGACAGCCCTGAAGGCGTGTTTTACTGAATCGTTCGTATTACCCGCATCTGTCGTGCCGTCCGACGACGGGCTCGCGCTGATGCCATACACAACGACGCCGTTGACGGTTGGCGGAGAACTCGACAAGCTCGCGGAGAATGTCTCCTTTGGGAGAAACTTCGCCGGTATTCACTGGCGAAGCGACGCGACCGACGGCTTGGCCCTCGGCGAAGCGGTAGCAATCGAAGTGCTGCGTCAGATGCGTACGACAAGCGCGGAATCATTCGCGGGTTACGCGTTGACGAAATTCAACGGCGAGCGTGTCACTGTTTGATTTCACAGCGCTCGTGATGCATGACGACGGCGCCAGGACCGCAGAACTGGAGGAGTTGGAACGCGGTGCACAGCGACGCAGGAGACGCTGGCCGCGCGCACCCAACCGATCGGCGACGCGACGCGCGTCGTTGCGGAACTCGATCGCGCTGGCGCGGTCATCAACCGGTTTGGTTATGGCACACGCGTGATGTCGCCGGATTACATCGTGCGGTAACGACTGGGTCGCGCGACCCGTGGGACTATCCGCGAGTGACACAAACCTCTACGCGTACGCGCTGAATGATCCGATAAACCGCGTGGACCGGGATGGCTGCTATACGGGTGTCGACGACGCGGCATTTCTCGTCGGTGGCGCACTCGGTGGGTGGGCGCTGGAGTACGCGGGACCGCCGATTGCTGGAGCGCTCGGCGGCGGAGCAACGAACCTCACCCGGCAGTTGCTGCGAAATTTAAGCGGAAAGCAGTGCGGCTACTCGGCGCTGAGTTTCGCAGCGGAGACGGCGCTCGGCGGCGCGTTCGGACTCGTCCCGGGGGCGAACATTCCTGGTGTCACCACCGGCAGAAACAGCTATAACGTGATCTTCAAGCACATGACGACCAAGTTGGAAAACGGCACAATCGAGAACGTCACCGGCAACACTGCCGCCAAGATGGTCATCGGCCGCTTTGCGGAATCCGGCGTACCGACAGGAGTGCCGATCCAGAGCGGTGCCGGCGCTGCAATCGGTGAGAGCGCAAATGGCGGCTGCGGGTGCCCGTAACATCGCTCGAGAACCATAGTGAACACGTGTGCCGGGCAGACTCGCCGGCACACGTGTTCGCGGGCGTCTTCGCCACTCTTTTCGGATTCAGTGCTGTAGTAATGCTGACGAGCCGCGGATCATCGACTGTATTGCCGTATCTCCTGATTGTACTAGCCGGATTGTTCTTGATGTGGGTGCGTGCATTTCGGCTTACCTATTCTGATACTGGCCTGCAGTACCGTACGCTATTCGGTGGTACGCGTAAGATTCTGATAGCCGACGTCAGCTTCGCCGAGATTGAGCTCGGCGTTCATGGGTATTCCGACCGGTTCCTGCCGACGGCACGACTCGTCATTCACCACCGCGACGCATCTGAGAAGCCATTGGTAGTGAACCTGAAGGTATTTTCTCGTGGTTGTGTTGACGGGCTTCTCAGCGTTTTTACCAACGCGTCACTGCTCCGCGAGCCCTGAACGGCCAACACCCGCAGCGGAACGCGCCGACGCTGCGCCGAAGACACCTTTCCGTTCGTCTTGACGATGTGTCTGAACAGTTGCTTCTATATCTTCAGTGAAGTACGCAGGACTAGACGTTCATGACCGCACCGTCGTGGTGCATATTGTTGACGGCGCAGGCACCACGCTGCATACCGCCATCGTTCCGACCGAACTCGCGCGTATTCGCGCTGCGCTGCGCTGTGTGCGCGGCCCACTTACCGTCGCCTTCGAAGAAGGCGCGCTCGCAAGCTGGCTCTGCGCGGGACTCCGGCGTCACGTCGCGGATGTCGTCGTATGTGACCCGCGCCGAAACCGTCTTCTCATGCACGGCTCACGCTCTGATCGAACCGACGCCGCACGGATCGCGGAGTTCTTGCGTCTCGGCGCAGTTCGCAGTATCTACCACGGTGACTCTGCTTCCGAACGGCTTCGAACGCTCGCACACCACTACAACGCGCTGACGGGAGACGTCATCCGTGCGAAGCTCCGGCTGCGTGCCGTCTTTCGTTCGCGCGCTATCCCTACCGGCGGTACTGCCTTCTTTCACCAACGTAATCGGGCGAAGTATCTTCACGCACTCCGATCACGGCCTGCCGAGTACCTTCGCGCGGGTGCGCTCTTCCGGCAGCTGGATTTCACGGCACAAGAGCAGTCGTACGCCCGCGAGGCGTTGCTCGCCGAGGCCGCTGCGTCCCCTGCGTTTGTGCTGCTGCAGTCGTTTCCCTGTGTAGGTCCTGTGCGTGCGGCGGTCTTCATTGCAATCGTCGGCACGCCGGACCGCTTCGCGAATAGACGCCGCTTCTGGAAGTACGCCGGCCTGTCCGTACGTCACAGTGCGAGCGGCGAACACATGCTCGACGCAGACGGCTTACATAAAGTCGAAAGCAAGGTGCGCACACGCGGTCTTGACCGCCGGTGCAACTACCTCTTGAAGCGCGTATTGCGCGATGTGGCCGCGGGTGTGTTGGCGAGTCGCGGATGCCTGCGCATGTTCTACGAACGCCTCGTCGGTTCCGGCAAATCGCCCACGAATGCCCGTATTACCGTTGCGCGTAAAGTCGCTGCGACGCTCCTCGCCGTGTGGCGTTCCTTGCGCCCGTTTGATCCTGCACTGTTCATGGCACTATCGCTGCGCCCAGCAGAAGCATCACCTGAGCCGTTCCCAGCCTCGCACCGACGAAGGCACTAGCCTAACCTTATGCTCTGCTGGACGCAGCGATAATGATCCATCGCGCAGGAACTAGGGCGCTCCACTGGAGTGCGAGCGAGCCGAGTCGAGAGAAGCGTCAAGCGTCGTTTAAACGCCGCGGTTCGCGTCGATGAACGCGCGGCTACACGGTGCCTTTCTCGACACGTGCGACTTTCCATGCACGCGCATCCTTGATTAGGAAGACCGTCAGATCGCTGCCTTCGTTCGGGAGGTCAGCCTGCGCTACCCAATCGCGGAACGGCGTGTACTTTGTGGTGACGACATGGCAATACATCTTCGCTTCATTCGGCGATAGTGAAACGACGCCTGTCACGCTCTCAAGTTCGCGATTGGCAATCCGGAAGTACGCCATCCGCCAGTCCGGCACCTCCGCCTTCAGATACGACCGACCCGTCGCGGTCGGCTCGACTTGGTAGACGATCTCACGCCGGTTCATGAGGAAGTTCTGCTGGACGGTGTCGAACCTGACCGAGAAGAGTCCCTGGTCAATGGCTGCTTTGAGCTTCGGCGCCGCGCGCTCGCTGAATACCGCCAGCGCGTCCCGGCCCACGTCGCCCTCTCGCATGGGGACGATCACGGTGCCTACCGGGATCGCGATGTTCCCATAGACGATTCCGTTCTCGGCCAAATACAACTCAAAGGCCGGCTGAACGTCGCTTTCACGCACTGATTCGGTTGCGCTTGCCGCCGCAACCTGTGTCTCAGCAAGTCGGGCATCGGACGCTTCACGGCAGGAGACGACGAGTAACAAGGCGGCAGCAACCGCAGCACGACGGCTCATGGTGTGTTCCTCCTCAGTAATCAACTAAATAGTGTGTCCCAGGCATACTACGAAACACATACAGATAGTGTGTGGCGAGAACCGAGGCTGAACGTGATCCGGTGAAGGTGCTCGGCGCGACGATCCGGCGTCTCCGGAAAGCAAAGCGCCTAACGCAGAACCAACTTGGCGCACTGGCGGAAATGCACGGCAACTACGTCGGTCTCATCGAGCGAGGTGAACGCAATATCTCAGCGCTGAACATCTGCTACCTCGCAGCTGCGCTAGAGGTGAGCCCCTCCGAGCTGTGGCAGGACGTAACACGGGCCGACCTCGCCGCCCTCCGCGCGAAGAGCGTGAAGCGCTTCCGCAAGGAGACGTAAACGATACTCCCACTCGGTAGCCGGTGATCACCATCCCCCGACGTGGTGCGCGATCAGTACCCAACCATCGACGTGGCGCGAGGTAGAGGAAGATGGCCGGTCGGGCGCGCGTCGGGGCTCGGCCAGTTAATGAGGTTTGTTGAAACGATGGGTAGGGAAAGAGACCGCTTACGTCTCTCCTAAACATAGCGCGCCAAATACGGAGGTCCTATGCGTCAGAGTCTTGCTACGCTCACGTTGACATTGCTTGCGGCATGCTCTCGCGAAGCATCTGTACCGGTCTCCACGGAAAACGCTCCTGCACCTGTGAGCCAAGCGGCGCGGTATTACGCGTGGAACGACAGCGACGGCCGGTCGTTCGTAACTGTCGCAGGCGGTCGCGAAATTGTTACAACGCACGGATTCGACGCCGGCGTTCAGCTCGTGGAAGCTACCACACCAAGCGTCATGAAAGGCAGCACATCCGAGTTGCATACATTCGAACTGCGGCGGCAGGAAGACCGCATCATTGCGACGATGCCGCTTTCTGCTGCCGGTAAGCCGATCGTTCACGTGCTCGGCGAAGCACACATCGGGGGAAGCCAAATTAGCGTTGCGCAAGTGCTCTGTAAGTTGCTACGAGAGCACGAGATCGACGCCTTGTTAGTGGAGCAAGCCGAAAATACGCGCTTTAATCCACCGCGACCGGCAGACGGTAAAGAGGCCGAAGATCGCATCGCGGCGCTTCAATATGCATTGGTCCGGTTGTCTTCGGGATTCGACTTTGCTGTTAAAAACGCAAAACAGGTTCAAGCTTCTGTAGCCGCAGGTACCACCCCGTCGCGGAAAGTAACCGACAGATTCCGGGACGCATCCATTGCGAGCCAGCTGTACGAGAAGAATGCGTCCATCTCGGCCATGGATTACGTTTTTGCGGCCAGTCACCTTCGCGGTAAGCCCTTGCCGATGTATGGAATCGAAAGCGCCGAGTTGCGAAAGCAATTTTCTGAGCTCGACGACCAAGACAGTCCCGAGGCCGATCGATTGATGCAGCAACGCGATATTTATATGGCGCAACGCGTCCAGGAAATTATCGCTGCAAACGCATACAAGCGAGTCGTGGTGATCTGCGGTGCATTGCATCTCCCGTCGCTTCCAGACGAGATCCAGAAGCGTGGAAGCGTCATCAGCGTGGATTACCGCGCTCCAGTCGATCGATCGTTCAAGCCGCCGACGATATCTTCCGCTCCGCCCGAAGTCATGGAAGCGATCCTTTCTCGAAGCGTTCATGTACTGGCGCCACCTCCGTCGTTTAAGCCGCGGCTGGATATGACCATACCGAGTGGACCGAGTGCTGAACTTGTGGCGTTCATTCGACGTGTAGCCAACGGAAATGAGGCCATCTACGACAACCTTGTTC
The DNA here is from genome assembly GCA_030857085.1 of Acidobacteriota bacterium. Classification (GTDB taxonomy): domain Bacteria; phylum Acidobacteriota; class Thermoanaerobaculia; order Gp7-AA8; family Gp7-AA8; genus QHVT01. The sequence continues at coordinate 7,650 of JALYOB010000027.1, forward strand.
GCGATTATTCAGCGAACGCAACCTCGGGAGTGAGAACATTGTGGCAAGCGAAGTCCGTAACTGATCGTAGCATCGTGCTGCGCCGGACTTCAGCGGGCGTGATCGAAGCCGTGGAGCAGCGACAGGTACCAACGCTCCTGCCGGATCGTTGGGAGAAGCAGTCTCGTAGTCACCTGCTGTTCGATTATGCGAGCAGCACACGAGCTGCGACGCTCGCTGATCGGAACCCTCACGTCCGTGTCATCACAGTCGAAGACAAGGGTGATCGGTATCTTCTCTACAGCGGGAGCGCCGATCCTCTATTGTATGAAGGTAACGACTTCGCCGCTCTTATGAGCGAGGTTGAGTCCAGAAGCGGTGCAGAAGCGACTGCCGTTTATCTAGATCTGAAGAACTTTAGTGATATGAAACGCGAGGCATTCACGTCTAATTGCAGGCGAAATGCCTCCGGACGTCTAAGTGTTCGCGACTTTGGCAGGCGCAATGTTGACGATGTACGCCTTTTAGAGATTCTTGTGGAGCCGGGCGCAAAGGTCGTTGAAGCCACAGAGCGTTCTATCGAGGAGGTAACGCACGGTCCGCGCAAGGGTTGGTTCCGCTTGGTAGTCGATTTCTTCGTGCGAACAGGAGATCGTGTCACCCGTGTGGCGGTAACTTTCTATGCGAAGACGCGCGCGACTCTGAGTGGCTTGGATGCGAGATTTACGAGCGTTCGCGGAAATCCGACGCTTCACGCCGCGATGAGCGTCGCCGAAATGATCGAGTTCGCTCGCGCAGATCTAGATGCGCGTAACATCATAGTTGAGGCTTCACTAGCGCGCGAAGTGAAAACGTCGATCATTGCTGATTTGGAGGCGCGGCGCACGGCCACGTCATGACGGTCGGCCTATTTCGTGTAACTCCGTCTCAATGTGTCATGTTATTTGGTCTGGCGACGGATCGCGAGCAGTTCTTCGCGGACCAAAGTCGGCAGGACCGTGATTTTTCGCGCCGTTTCCGCGGCGTATGGCTTCGGTATCAGAGAGAGGTTGCCGCTGTTGTCGGGGCTACGGAACCCGTCCTTCGTTCGCTCGGAGTTAGCGTGGAACATCGCTCCACGCTACATGACCTTAGCCGCGCGTGCGAGCGATACCGTGTCGTGTTGCTCTTCTCTCATTGGGCTTCAGGCGCTGTGGAATTTCACGATGGATTACATCCCTGGGAAAGAGTAGCGGCGGCCATTCCGCAAGATTTCGATGGCGTAATCGATCTCTGTGTCTGTCACCCGCTGCCGCTCGCGTATGCTCTGCGGCGGCGCCACACGTGTTTAGTTCGCTATTCACCAGTAACCGCGACGCCCGCGTTTTGGCTATACATGTATGTCGCCATCTTTCGAGAGCTCGCGGTGAACGGCGGTAGCTACGTGGGAGCTGTCGAAGCAGTCTTTAATCAAATTCAACAGAAGTTTGGCGAGGATTAGTCATGGATCTCAAATCAGCGCTATTCGAGTATCTAAAGCAGTCGGGTGATCTTGAGGCAAAGCACCTTGGCGGCGAAGCTCAGCCAACATCCGTCGCCGACTCTACGTCGTGGCTGCGCGGATACCTGAAGGAACGAGTCCGCTTCAACGACCGCTTGGTTGTTACGGCCGTAGGTCTCCTTGCACTGCTATTTCTCACCGGCATCGCGCTTGCGGTCTATTACCGTCACGAACCGGCGGTGATGAGTTCCATACTCGGCGGCGATTGTGTCTCCGTTCTCGGTGTCATCGCGTGGATCTGGCGTATGATCGTAGAAAAGACGCGTATAGATCTTGCGATTGCCATTATCGAAGGTCTCCCGCCAGAGCAAGCTGCGGCGTTTCTACAGACTATGTATGAAAGCATGGGAAAGGCACGCGCAACAGCGTCTACGCAGACTGCTTCGACCTGATCGTGCTTTCAAAAATGTGTGCTGGCGCGCGGCCGCGGTGCCGACCGGCGCTCTGGCAGCGACTCGCGCTCCGCGTCACCTTGGGGCCGGCGGTTGATTCTGCGAATTAGTACTCCAGTCGCGTTGATTCGCTGACCGTCCCCGCTGGTTGTTCGGAAGACGTTCAGAGCTATCGGCGAGCCATCAACGCCTGCGATCAAGTGCCTCCCGTACTTTCTCGAGTACGGTAGCGTCAGGCCGTGCATAACGCGCGGTCGTCGCGGAATTCGAGTGGCCCATGACTTTGCCGATGAAGAGCAAGGGTAAGCCGGCAGTCGCCAGATCGCTGCCGAATGTGTGTCGCAAGTCATGAAACCGTAGCCGCCTTGTAATGCCGGCGATCTGCTTGGCGATTCTGAAGTAGCGGTTGACCGTCGATTCGCTGTACGACGCACCGAGTTCGGTGATGAAAACGTGGTCTTCTCGGTTGAGTTGCCGGTCGGAGAGCGCCTCCTCGATTGCCGCACGACAAGCGCGGGAGAGCGGGATCACCACCTCTCGTCCGGTCTTCTGTTGCAGGAGCGATATCCAGCCCTCGGCGAGTTTGACGCTCTTGACCTTCAGCCCCCGCACGTCGCCGTTCTTCCGGAGCCCGGTTTCAAGGGCGGCGATAAAGAGTAGCCGTGAACGATGGAACCGCAAGAAGTACTGGTGGGCCGCTTCGCTGTCCTCTCGCATCGCTGCGCCGTAACGGCGCTTTGAGCCGAAGCGCTGATCGGTGTGCGCGCGAGGCGTGCCACGCGGCATGGCCTCACGCAGGTACCGGCGAAAGCCTTCCTCGTCATCGAACGCGGCGAGGAACCGCTTCCGTTCCTCCGGACTGAGTTCCAGGCAAAGCTTGTTCGTCTTGTGCTTTTTCAGCTTCTTCTTGAGGGGTGACTCTTCAATGACGTCGAACTCCACGGCGTAGCCGAGGAGAAGCACCGCGAGGTTCATGTAGTTGTTCACCGTCGCGCCCGCGTATCCCGTCGATTTGAGGTGCGCCCCAAAACGGTTGACGACGCCGGAGGTCATTTCGGTTAAGCGAAGGGTGCCGAATGCCGACATGAGGTGCCGGTCGATCGCGTAGCGGTAGTCGCGTGCGGTTTTCGCGGCGACGTTCGCTTCGATCGACGGCCAGTATTCACTGATAAAGTCCCGGAACGTGGGCGCCTCAGGATAAGGCCGTGCCAATCCTGCATGGACACGCGCGCGAAAAGCGGACCACAGTTTCACCGCATCGTCGTAGCTGGCGGCTTCGACGGTGGCGCGTTTGCGCTCGCGACCTCCGGTGCCCGGCACGTACATCGAAAAGTGCGCGGTGCCGTTTGCCGGGTTGTAGTCGAAACCGACGAGCCTCTGCGCTTTTTTCGCGTGGTTCGAGGGTCTCACGCGGGCTTCTTTTCGAGCCGGCGGCGCCGACGTGCTGCCTTCCTTGCGTCGATTGCCCTGCGCACCTCGTCGCGATCGTACAGAATCAATCGGTCCGAGAGGTACTCCTTCGGTGCGGGGAAGATCCCGAGCCGCTCCCACTTCGCGATTGTCTGCGTCTGAACGCGGAGGCTTGCGGCCAGTTCGGTGCGCGAGATCAGGTTCTTGAGGTGCATGCGTTGTCTCCAACGCAAGGATCTCCTCCACCTGAAGAAAAGACTCGGAACGGGTCGAAACGATGTTGTCGCGTCGCGGACTAGACGCGCGATTAGACACTTGGCGAGCAGGGACGGAATTGGCGGGACCGGTGGAACCGGCTAAATCATTGTTGCGGAAATGGTTTGAAGTGGTGGAGCTGATCGGGATCGAACCGACGACCTCCTGAATGCCATTCAGGCGCTCTCCCAATTGAGCTACAGCCCCACGTGGTGTCCGGTAACGCGTCCGGAATGGGTAAATTCCATCCGGCAGGAGGATCGGCCAAGCCGTTACGCACGATGTTCGCGTGTGCGTGCGGGCCGGGCCAGCGCTGCCGACGGCGCATTCTACGGCACTGCGTTACGATGGCGCAATGCAACGGCCGAAGCCGAATTTCGGGAAGCAGCGATCCGCCTCTGGTGCCTTCTCGCTTTCGCGCGCGCTGCCGAAGCTCAGCCTGCCCGCGTCGGCCGTTCCGAGCACCGCGCGGCGCAAGCCGGCGATCGGGAAGCCCTCACCGGGCGGCTCTGTTAAGGGCGGCCGGAATGGATGACCAGGAACCGTTGCACCCGGCGATCCGCGGCCTCAAGACGATCTGCCGCTGCAACAACATCAAGTACAAGACGATCGAACGGGCGATCCGGGAGGGAGCACACACGCTCTCGCAGGTCGCCTCGCGCACGACCGCGACCACGGGACAGTGCGGCGGAAGCTGCACGCCCGAGGTGCAGGCGCTGATCGCGGAGCTCGCGCCGAAATACGCGACCGCAGCGCCGCCGAAGCCGCAACAGCCGGCGAATCCGAATGCATGGTGGGTGAAGAAATGAAGAAGCTCGAGGTTTATCTCAAGCCGAGTTGAACGAGCTGCCGCAAGGCGGTCGCCGACCTGGAAGGTCGCGGATACGAGCTCGTGAAACACAATCTCGCGAAAGAACGCCCCTCGCGCGAGCTGCTCTCGCGCCTCATCGACGAGCATGGTCTCGAGGCCGTCCTCAGCACCCGTAGTCCCGCCTACAAGGCGCTGAACCTCGGCGAACGGAAGCTGACGAAGAGCGAGGCCATCGACCTCATGCTCGAAGATCCGAATCTGATGCGCCGGCCGCTGGTGCTGGCGAAAGGCAAGGCCGTGTTCGGTTACGTTCCGGCGGAGTACGACGCACTGTGACGATTCATCCCGCGCCAATGGCGATCGCGACCATTACGGTCATGCTGTGGATCATGTGGAGCGACACGATTCGCGCGCGGCGGCCGTCGCCGATTCTCTATGCGGTGCGCATCGCTCTCTATCTGATCGTGAGCGGGATTCTGGTGGTGAACATGTTTCGCTATCCGCACATCTTCGGGGGCGGGGCGCGTGCGTTGTGCATCGTGGCGGTGTGTGTGGGATTGCTGGGGGCGGGGTATTTCGCGCGGCGGCTGGTTCTCCGGAGGTAAGCGTTTCCTCCTTAAAGGAAACTATGTGCGTCTGGAAGTACGGAAGTGTGGACAATCCGTCCCGGATGCAATATCATGCTCCCGGGTTGAAACGAGGGTTGGCAGCTCTCCAACGAAGCGGATCTGACGGGTCGCTGAGCCTGCGAATCTCTCTCTCGATTACTCCGGCGACTGACACGGCTTCCCACTAGCCGTATGTGTCGATCCTCGAAGACGCCCAACAGGAGTTGAACGTTCGGGCCGCGGAAACGCGGCTCGAATCATTTCTGTTGACCAGTTGCCAGTGGCCCGTTGCCGCGCAGCATGTGGCCTGGGCGGCATGTCGCGGTCACTGGTGACAGGCAACGGGTCAACTCCTTTGCGACAATCCCCCAATGCCCACCGCCCTCATCCTCCCTGCTCTCGATGAAGAGCACGCCATTGGCGCTCTGTTGTGTGCAATCGATCGCACGCGGGTTCGGGATGTGATCGTTGGGGACAATGGGAGCAGGGATGGGACGGCGGAGGTGGCGCGGGGGTATGGCGCGGAGGTGGTGCATGTGGCGGAGCGGGGGTATGGGGCGGCGTGCGCGGGGGCATTGACGCGGCTGCGGGACGACGTCGACGTCGTGCTGTTCATGGATGCAGATGGGTCGGACGATCCGGCGGAGATGGAGTCGCTGCTCGCACCCATTGAACGCAATGAGGCGGATCTGGTGATTGGCGCGCGCCGCGTGGTCGAGAAGGGCGCATTGACGCCGCAACAGCGCTTTGGGAACTGGCTCGCCACCCGGCTGATTACCCGTCTGTACGGGTATCGCTACAGCGATTTAGGGCCGTTTCGCGCCATTCGGCGCGAATTGCTCGATCGGATTGCCATGCGCGACCGGCGCTATGGCTGGACGGTCGAGATGCAGATTCGGGCATTGCAGCTCGGCGCACGCGTGACCGAGGTGCCGGTGCGCTACAGGAAACGCGTGGGGAAGTCGAAGATCAGCGGGACGGTGCGGGGGGTGGTGTTGGCGGGGTATTGGATTTTGAGGACGATCTGGGTGAATCGGGGGTGATTGTTGTCGGTTGTCGGTTATCGGTTGCACCACCGACAACCAGCAACCGACAACCGACAACCAATCACAACCGAATCACTTCATCTCACTCAACCGCTTCTCCAGTGACGCAATCCTTCGCTCGTTGCGCTGTCCTTCCGGAAGCGATTTCGCGTAGGCCACGGCTTCGGCGATGGTTTTGCGCGCGGAGTCGAGATCGCCTTTGTCTTTGTAGATGTCGGCGCGGGTGGTCAGGACGTTCAGGCGGCGGGGGCCGCTGATTTTCGACAGCGCGCGGTCGGAGGCGGCGAGCGCCTCGTCGTACTTTTTCATCGCTCGGTACGCCGCCGCGAGGCGGGCGGGCGGGTTGGAATCGTTCGGGAAGTCGCGCTCCGATTGCTGCAGCATCGGGATCGCCTTTTCCGGGGTGCCGAGGTCGAGGTAGGCGCTGAGGCGGTGAGAGTCGTAGACGGCGCGCTGTTCGGCCGTTTTCGCGCGCGCAGCTGCGCTTTCGAGGAACGAAACCCATTCCGCTTTGAGCGCGACCACCGCCTCGTCGTCGCCGGCTGCGTCGCGCGCGTCGATGAGCGCGGTGTACAAGCCGGAGCGGTCATCGTCGGACATCACAATGCGCTTGTCGTCGAACGTCTCGCGGGTCGCTTTCTCCAGACTTTCGAGCAGTTCATTGCGGCGCGGCGCTTCTTTGTCCAGGCCGGCAGCGCACGAGAGGCCGGTCGCAGCGACGTTTGCCGCCGACGTGGTTCCCTTGACGCGCGGATAAAGCTCCCATGCCCGCGCCGCACAACGCGCCGGATCGCCCGAGAGGGCGAACATCAGCGACTCGGCCGCGCGGCCGAACCGCGGCCACTTTTTCGGCGCGGCGGCCAGCGCCTCTTCGTACGCTTTCACCGCCTCTGCATTTTTTCCGGAGGCGGCAATGCGATCCGCACGTGCGAGCGCTGTATCAGCGGCCGATTGCCCCCGCGCGCGATACGTCTTTTCCGCGTCGTCGAGCATCTTCTGCAATTGCGGCACAGTGGCGCCGCCGACATAGCGAAGCGCAACCGCGTCGCGCTTTGCATCGAGCACGAGCAGCGTCGGCAATGCAGGAATCGGATATTGCTTCAGGAACGGAGCGTTCGCAGCTTCTTCGGTATTGATCGCGAGCCAGACGAACCGCCCGGCGTACCGCTCGAGGCCTTTGTCCGTGTAGACATAGGCCTTCATCGAGCGGCAGGTGTGTCACCACGGCGCCCACGCTTCGACGAAGATCGGGAGATCTTTCGCCTTGGCGCGGGCGACCGCCTTCGCATAATCGTTCTCAATGAAGGGAAGCACTTCCTTCGCCCGCGCGGCCGTGGCCGCGCAGGCGAGGAGTGCGATGGCAAGCAGGCGTTTCATGCGCATCATTTTGGACCCGGCTCGACCCAGCGGCGCAGCCACGTGTCGACTTCCTTGTAGAAGAAGCGTGAATTCTCGGCATTGAGAATCCAGTGGTTTTCTTCCGGCCAGACGAGCAGACGGCTCGGCACGCGCAGACGCTGCAGGAGCGCCCACATTTCCAGCGTGTTATTGAGCGGCACGCGGTAATCGCGCTCGCCCACCGACAACAGCATCGGAGTCTTGAACTGCGCCGCGGAACGCACGGGGTTCTGCGTGCGCCACGTCTCGTTCTGTTCCCACACCGGTCCATTCATCGCCAGCTCGCGTCCGAAAATCGTGTCGGAGGTGCCCCATTGCGTTTCGAGGTTGACCAGGCCGGCGTGGCTGATCAGAGCCTTGAAGCGCGTACCCGACCACGCCTCGAGCGCATTGGCGAGATGGCCGCCGTAGCTCGCGCCGCCTGCAACC
>JALYOB010000693.1 GCA_030857085.1 Acidobacteriota bacterium
CCCTACACCCGCCCGGTCAAGACGCCCAGCCGCCGCAACCGGGCCGCGCTTTCGTGCGTCAGCGCGCCGACGCGGACGCGCCAGCTCCAGTTGTGATGTTCGGCGCCGGGGGTGTTCATGCGGGCGTCGCTGCCGAGGCCGAGGATGTCCTGGACGGGGACGATGGCGGTTTCGGCGACGGAGGTGTAGGCCGCGCGGATGAGTGCCCAGGCGATCTCGTTGGCCGTCGAGCAGCCGACGTAATTCAGGGCGTTCTCGCGTTCCTGCTCGTTCGCGTGATCGAACCAGCCGCGCGCCGTGTCGTTGTCGTGCGTGCCGGTGTACGCGACCGTGTGGCAGTCGTAGCGATGGGGGAGATGCGTGCTGTCGTCCTGCGCGAATGCGAACTGCAGAATCTTCATCCCCGGCAGCCCCACGCTCTTCCGCAGCTCATGCACATCCTCTGTGATGAATCCGAGATCCTCGGCCACGAGGGGTAAGTCGCCGAGCGCGTCGCGGAGCGCGTCGAAGAGTGCGGCGCCGGGGCCGGGCATCCAGCGGCCGTGCACCGCTGTCGGCTCTTCCGCCGGGATCTCCCAGTACGCGGCGAACCCGCGAAAGTGATCGAGGCGAATCAGATCGGCGAAACGGAGATTCGTGCGGACGCGGGCGATCCACCAGCGATAGCCGGTCTCGCGCATCACGTCCCAGCGATAGAGCGGATTGCCCCAGCGCTGGCCGGTAGCGCTGAAGTAATCGGGCGGCACGCCCGCGACGACCGTTGGCTCGCCCTGCTCGTCGAGCTGAAACAGTTCCGGATTGCTCCAGACGTCGGCGCTGTCGCGAGCGACGTAGATCGGCACGTCGCCCATGATGCGAATCCCGCGGGCGCGTGCGGCGTCGCACACGCTCTTCCACTGACCGAAAAAGAGAAACTGTACGAACTCCCAGAAGCGAAGATCGTCGGCGTGTACTTTCGAAACGCGCGCGAGCGCTTTTGCGTCTCGCGCAACAAACGGCGCGTCCCACTCCCACCACGGCAGGCCGCCCGCGCGCTCCTTGAGCGTCATGTACAGCGCGTAGCCGGCGAGCCACTCCTGCTGTTCTTCCGCGTCGACGAATGCGCGCAGTTCCGCGCGCTGTGCGGCCGTTGCGTCTTCCTGAAAACGGCGCCACGCGATGCGCAGCAGAGACATCTTGTACGTCTCGACCGGACCGAACTCCACATGGTCATCATCGAAGCGGCGAACGTTCGCGACGTCCTCGACGTCGAGCAGTCCATCGCGCTGCAGATGCTGCGGTGAGATGAGCAGAGGATTGCCTGCGAAGGACGAGAGGCAACCGTACGGCGAAGCGCCATATCCCGGCGGATTCAGGGGCAAAACCTGCCAGATGCGCATGCCGGCGCTTTGCGCCCAGTCGAGAAATGCGATCACGTGATCCCCCATGTCGCCGATGCCGTAACCGCCGGGCAGCGAGGTCGGATGGAGGAGAACGCCGGCCGCGCGACGGCCATCATTGGGAGGGGGCACCGTGGTGTGCATGCGGTCGCGAATCTTACTCAAACCGGAACCGCGACGTTGGTGAGAATCGAGAGTTTTTCGCCGAGCGAATCGAACACTTCCAGCCACTCGCGCGCCGTCGGCCCGTTGCCCGCCGATGCCTCGATGGCGGGGCGCAGGGTGTTCCGGAGGCGGTAATAGCGGTTTTGCACGCGGCGCAAATCGACGGGGAGGTCCGCGTCGGTGACGATTGCGACGATGGTCTCGAATGCATCGAGACGATCGAGATCCTGCGGCTGTTCGCGGAAGCGATCGGCCGCGCGCTCGATCGCGTCGCGAAATGCCTTGAGCGTCATCTCGTCGAACGTGACTCCTTCATCGCGGGCCTCGCGCAGACGCGCCTCGATTTCGGCGGGCGCGGGGGCGTCCTGTTCGAGCAAGCGGCGAATCTGCAGATTGAGATCGAACTCGGCCGCGGTCTGGAGCACCTTCGGAACGGGGATGCCGAGGCGATTGTGGAAACGCATGAGCGGGTCGTAGCGCTCGTGGAGCTGGCGGAACGCCGACTCCGCCTCTTCCAGTGTGGCCACGATCAGCTCGCGCATCACGCGGCGCTGCTCGTCGCGGAAGAGCGAGCGGATGGAGATCGGGGTCTGGCCAAAGTACGTATCGAGCAGACGGATGACCGTCGGGATGCCGCCGGGCTCCATCGCATTCGCGAGCTGCGTTCGCACGTCGATGTAATCGTCGGGATCGCGGGCGGGGCGGACGCCGCCGGTCAACTCCGTTTCGCCGAGGTGGAGGGCGGCGAGCTCGAAGGACTGCGATTCGCGCGTGATCTTCGAGCGCACCTCGATCGCGCCGATGGCCAGCCGCGCGCGTCCGGCTTTGTGAATCTCGAAATCGCGGCGCGTCACTTCGTAGCAGTAGAGGCGCGTGTCGTCCTCGAACGTCTCGAACAGTGCGAGCACCGCGTAATGCGCGGCGACGCGCGTGAGATCGAGCCGCGCCGCAATGACTTCGCGTTCGTAGATCAGCCGCGCATTTCCGCGATCGGGGAGGTTGCTGCGCGCGGGCTCGAGGCGTGCGATGAAGACGGCTTCGAGCGCGTTCGCACCGAAGCGCGACGCGAGTTGCAGCGCGCGCGCGGCGTAGTGCAGCAC
>JALYOB010000694.1 GCA_030857085.1 Acidobacteriota bacterium
GTTACACGCACACGGTTCGTGCTCGCGGTCCGAGCCGAAGTCGCGGTGCCGGTGCCGGTCGACGAATTCACAGTCGAGCTGGCGGTCGCGCCGTTCGTTGCGGAGCGAGCCGTGCCCGAACTGACGGTCGCATTACGGGTCAGACGCGAACCGCTCGTCGTCCCTCTCGTCGTGTTGTTCGTGGTGTTCGTGCCATTGATCGTCGAGGCCGCGGTAATGCCGTTGGCAGACGTACCGGCGCCCAGCGCAGTGTTCGTATTGAGAGCCGTGCCCGTCGTCGCGGCCGGCAAGCCGGTCGGCGCGATGCCGAGGTTGGCGGCGAGCGGGGACGGCGTCGTCGCTGCGAAGGCAGTCGGCGAAGTCGTCGGAGTCAGCGTCGCTGCAAGCGTGCCCGGAACGCCGGTCGACATTGCAAGAGGCGCAGTCGGGGTGGTGAAAATCGAGCCGGTATTCGCAGCAGCAGTACCGACGTTGCCGCCAATACCCAAGCCCGTGGCGCCGGTCGTGCCCGTCGCGATTGCGGTGCCCGTCGTCGCGCCCGTGCCGCCGCCATTGAAGACTGCACCGGACGTAATGCCGTTATTCCCAGTGATGCCCACGCCGCTCACAGTGGAGCCGACGCCGGTACCGCCGATGAACGCGCCAGCACTGACGCCGCCGCCCACATCGCCACCACCGTCACCGCCGGTTGCAATGGCAGGCGTCGGGGCGGAACTGATCGAAGAGTTGACCGTGTACTGCGGATTCGTCTGCAGAGCCGGATTGACGAACTGTCCCGTCACCAGACCTTCGGACACATAACCGCGGCCGCTCATGCCGGGATACGTGACGCCGAGGTAACGGCCGTTCGCGCCGCCGGTCTGATGCTGCGCCATGATCGCGGCAGCCTCATCGGCGGTGGAAAGGCGTCCGCGGCGGCTCGTATTGGCCGGACGCGAACGGCGCTGCACCGTCGGCAGCGCGGACGCCTGGTTGTACGACGACGACGTCATCGAACCCTGCGTCGACGGCGCCGACTGCGAACCAGTCGTGCCGGAAGTCGGCGAAGTGCGGATGCCGGGGGTCGTCACGGGGGTGCCGTTTCCGAGATTCCGGTCGCTCGTGCAACCGAAGGCGGAGAGGGATGCGGACAGCGAGACTGCGAGAAGCGCACGCGTGATGGAGCGCTGATTCAAGTTCTTATTTTTCAAGGCCTTGCTCATATGACCTCCTTGTAGGTACCGGCAAGTTTCACGGTGTTATTAAGAGCAATGAACAGGCCACTCCTGCACCTTTTTCGCGCTTTTTTTCTACAATCGGGAACACGTCATGTTCGCAATTGCCGAGCGCGGCAGCAGCATCCGCGCGGAGGTCATCGGAGGGGTCACGACCTTCGTCTCGATGGCCTACATCATCGTGGTCAATCCGGCCATCCTCGCCTTCGCCGGCATCCCGCCCGGGCCGAGCACGGTGGCGACGATTCTCACCGCCGCATTCGGAACGCTGCTGATGGGGCTGTATGCAAATCGGCCGATCGCCGTCGCGCCGTACATGGGCGAGAACGCCTTCATCGCCTTCGGCCTCGCCGCCTTCGGCATCACCTGGCAGCAACGCCTCGGCGCCGTTTTCGTGAGCGGCGTCCTTTTCCTCGTCATGACCTTTCTGGGCGTCCGGACGTGGCTCGCCAATGCAGTGTCGCCGTCGATGAAGCACAGTTTCGCCGCGGGCATCGGCCTCTTTCTGACGTTCATCGGCTTGTTCGAAAGCGGCATTGTGAAAGGCGCACAGGCAGTGCCGGTGCAGTTGGGCGACGTGCGCACCGCGCCTGTCCTTCTGGCGATTTTCGGATTCGTACTTACCGCCGCTCTGCTGCATCGCCGCGTGCCGGGCGCCATCCTCGCCGGCATTGTGTTGACCGCCATCGCAGGAGCGATTGCAGGCGTCGGAAAAATGCCGCAACACGCGGTCGCACTTCCCTTTCGCGGCGCATACGACTTGTCGCCGATTGCGTTTCAGCTCGACGTACTTGCGGTATTTCGCATCGCGTTTCTGCCGATCCTGCTGACGCTCTTTCTCATGTCGCTGCTCGACACGCTCGGCACCCTCGTCGGCCTCGGCGCAGCGGCGGACCTGCTCGACGAGAAAGGCGAATTCCGCGACATCGAGAAGCCGATGATCGTCGACGCGGTGTCGTGCATTTTCAGCGGACTTGTCGGAACGTCCACCAGCGGCGCATACATCGAGTCGTCGATCGGCATTCGCGAAGGCGCACGCACAGGACTGGCCGCCGTCGTAACGGCATCACTGTTCGGACTTGCGCTCTTTTTCATCCCGCTCTTCGAGCCGATGCAGTCGCTCCAGTACGCTTATGCACCTGCGCTGCTCATTGTGGGAATGCTGATGCTCGGCAGCGCGACGAAGATCGACTTCGACGATTTCACGGAGCTCGTGCCAGCCTTCGCAACGATCGTGATGATGGTTTTCACGTTCAATATCGCGAACGGACTTACCGCGGGCTTGGTGCTTTATCCAATCATGAAACTGCTGGCCGGCCGTTTCCGCGAGATCAACGGCGGCTCCATCGTCCTCGCCGCTCTGTGCGCTTTGTATTACCTCTTCGGCGTGCCTCACTGAGAAACGACCGGGGGCCTCCGGCGGGGGGGG
>JALYOB010000695.1 GCA_030857085.1 Acidobacteriota bacterium
TCCACGAACTACATACGCGCAGGCACAGGGATCCCGAGCAACTCCATCGCGCCGACCATCGTCCGGCGGAACACTTCCGCACCGTCGGCGCGGCGCTGGCGCTCGGCGGGGTCCTTCTCATTGAGGATCGGATACTTGTGGTAGAAGCTGTTGAACTTCTGCGCCATCTCCAGGAGGTACTGCGTGATCACCGAGATCTCCAGAGAGTCGACGGCGCGGCGGACGACGCTCGGCAGTTCGGCGGAGGAGCGCACGAGTTCCCACATCTCGTCCGTGAGACCTTGATTCAGTGTGAGGTCATCGATCGCGCGTTCGTCGATGCGGGGATCGACACCGCGTTCGGCCATCTTCCGGAAAATGTTCTGCACGCGGACCGTCGAATACTGCAGGTACGGACCGGAGTCCCCTTCGAAGCGGAGCGCTTCGTCGAAATCGAAGGCGATCACTTTGTTGCGGCCGAAGCGGAGCATGAAGTAACGCAGCGCGGCGATCGCGACCTGCCGTCCGATTGCGGCCGCTTCGTCGGCTGAGAAATCCTCCGCGTTTTTCTGCACCGCTTCCGCCGCTTTGCGTTCGAGTTCGTCGAGCAGATCGTCTGCCTTCACGCCGAGGCCTTTGCGGCCGGACATCTCCACGTAGGGACGCGCGGCATCTTCGGCCGAGATCTCCATCCCCAGCGTTTTCGCGGTGGCGGGAGTGAGTGCGACCATCTCGTAGGCGAAGTGAATCGAGGCATCGGCCGCTTTCGCGTGACCGACCTGACGCACGCCTTCCTTCACCACTTTCTGCAGATACGCCTGACGCGAGTCGATCACGTTCACCACGCGCGCGGCACCGCCGAAGCGGGGCGCGTTCGGATCGCCGTCGCCGGTGTGTGTCGTCTCCCACAGCACGTGGCCGTCGGGATATGTGAGGAACTTCCGGTAATCGAACGTGCGGTCGAGCATCCCCAGCTTCCACAGCTGATAGGCGATGTCCTTGCCGGTGTAGGTGACCGTGCCGTTTGAGCGCACCAGGATCTTGTCGGGCTCGCTCATCCCGGCGAATTCCTCCGCCTCGTCGAGCTTCATCACCCAGCAGCCCTTGTGCTTTCCTTCTTCCTCCAGCACCACCGCGCGCGCTTCCCTGAGCAGCTCGAACGCGCGATCCCAGAAGTGCAGGTGAATGATGTCGCTCTCCTTCGGCAGGAGGTCGTACTGGATGCCGAGGCGGAGCATCGTCTGGAGATGGCGCTGGACGACGGCGCGGGCGATGATTGCCGCGAGCTTCGCCGTATCGCCTTCCTGATGCTCGATGCGATGCAGCGTTTCGCGGCGCCATTCGAGCGACTCCGGATGTTCCGCGTAATACGCGGCCATCTTCGAATAGACATCCCAGCAGACGTAATCGAAGCGGTCCGACGTGGCGATGAGCTGCTCGATGTCCGCGAGCGATTTCTTTTCCAGGCGCTCGAATGCGACCACGACGTCTGCGACCTGCACGCCGGTGTCGTCGATGTAGTTCTGCGTTTCGACGCGATCGCCCAGCCACTTGGAGCAGCGCACGTAGGTGTCGCCGAGGACGGAGTTGCGGAGGTGACCGATATGGGCGGCTTTGTTGGGATTGATGTTGGTGTGCTCGACGATCACGCGCGCGCCGGAAGGCGGAGGCGGTTCGAGAATCCCGCGGAAATGCTGCGCGGTGAAGCCGCCGCGATCGAAGCGGAAGTTGAGATAGCCCGCGCCTTCGACCGACACGGACGCAACGAGCGTCGGAAGCTCCATGCCGTTCGCGAGCTGCTCGGCGATCTCGCGCGGCTTGCGCTTCAATGCCTTCGCGAGTTCGAGCGCGACCGGCGTGGCGAGGTCGCCCATGTTCAGTTTTGGAGGGGCCTGCAGCACGATGCGTTCGACCGGATAGCCGAACATCGCCAGGATGCGCGACTTGAGCGTTTCGGTCAGTTGGCTGGTGATGTCTTCGAGAATCATTCGTCGTTACTCCCGGCAATGCGTGGCGTCGTTCCAGAACTTCAATACCCAGTGATCGGTGCGCCACTCGAACACGTTCATCGCGGCGTTGTTCTGTGCGAAGTGGCGCGAGGCCATCACGGGCACGTTCAGCAGCGCGGTCGCAGCAATGCGAATGGCCGTGCCATGCGTGACCACGACCGCCCGCGCACTGTCGATCTGCGCGAGCGCGCGGTCCAGCCTGCGGCGTACGTCTGCGTGCGACTCGCCATTCGGGCAGCGCGCTTCTTCATCATGAATCCATTGTTGATAGGTCGTCTCATCGTCCCGCCGGACGTCGAGAAAGGAACGTCCTTCCCATCCGCCATAGCTCATTTCGCGCAGGTCTTCGAGCTGGACGATCTCGAGTCCCGTTGCACGCGCGATCGCTTCGGCGGTGGACATGGCCCGACCTAACGGCGACGAGTAGAGCGCGGTCGGCTGCATCGGCTTCAGACGTTGCGCAAGCCGCTCGACCTGATCGCGCCTGAGGTCGGAGAGGTCGCTGTCGTTCCACCCCTGCGCAATGCCGGCAACGTTGTGCACGGTCTGCCCATGCCTGACCAGAATGATCTGCCGCGTCATGCGTGCTCCTCGGGGAGACGACCGGGGGGCCTCCGGCGGGGGGGGGGGGGGGGGGGGGGGGGGGGGGGGGG
>JALYOB010000242.1 GCA_030857085.1 Acidobacteriota bacterium
GGCTTTGCCACCGCACTCCTAGACCGCATAGCGGGGCTCCGCGAGGAAGGCGCGTGTGCAGTAGCGATACAGGTCGAGATACGCCGCAATGCTGCCGTCGAGGCGGAATTCTTCCAGCACGCGCGCCCGGGCGCGCCGCCCGATGCGCGTGCGCAAAGGCACGTCGTCGAGCATCTGCCGCACGGCGGCGGCGAAGCCGTCGACGTCGCGCGGGCGGACGAGCAGGCCGCATTCTTCCAGCGCCTCCCCCACTCCCCCCACGTCGCTCGCGACCACCGCCCGCTCACACGCCATCGCCTCGATCACCGAATAAGGAAAAGCCTCGGAAATACTGGTCAGGAGCACCACATCCGCATCGCGGTATGCCGCAACCACGTCCTCCGCCGCGGCGCCCATGGTGACGACATCGTTCAATCCGAGCTCAGTGCGAAGGGCGAGACATTTCTCGTAATACGCCGGGTCGGCCACGCTGCCAAAAATGGTGAAGCGGACGTCGCGATGCGTCTCGCGCACCTTGGCCGCCACCCGCAGAAAGGTCTCGATGTCCTTCAATGGATCGATCCGCGCCGTGGCGACGATGTGCGGCGTCCCCGGCCGCCTGGGAGCGGGGGCGAACACTTCCGGGTCGACCCCGTTGTAGATCACGCGCACCTTGTGCTGCGGCGTTCCATGGGCGAGTTCCCAGCGGGTGTTGTAGTGGCAGACCGGCGCGACGATGTCGGCGTGAAAGTAATTCGCGCGCACCACCGCCGTAATGAGATTGAGCAGAAACTGTTTGCAGAAAAAAAGGCGCTTGAAGCGGGAGAGAAAAAGGTTCTGCTCGCGCAGATAGACGCCGTGCTCGGTCACGATCATCGGCGTCCCGCGCCGCACTTTCGCCGTAATGCACGGGATGCCGCAGAACGCGGCGGCAGTGGTATGGGTGACGCTCACTTCCGGCACGTCCACCGTCAATACGATCAGAAAGCGATAGAGCCAGCGAAGGCATTCCGTGAGGTCGAAGACCGACGGAATCTGATGCTCGCGCGCCCCCTGCGGAAGCGATGCAGCGGCGCGACGCGCAAAGTTCTGCATCACATCGACGAACGCGAGCCACACCGGCCGCGAGCGCATGGTCACGCCATAGTCGCGGCGGGCAAAGTAATCCTCCAGTTGCACCAATACCCGTCCGAACGCCGCAGGATCGGTCCCGCTGTTGACCAGTTCCAGGAACTGACGGAACGGCGGCAGGAACTCGCGCTCGATCTCCTCGTCCGTCGTTCCGCGCTTCCGTTCGTACAGATCGGCGAATCGGGTCTGCGGCGCGAATTCGGAAGGATCTTCAATGCCCCACAATGGAACATTGATGATGCTGCGCACATTGGACGGCGGATCGAATCGCGCCTCGATGTGCGGATTCATCATGATCGGCAGCAGCACATAGCGAACGTCCGGCGTATTGCGCAGCAGCGCATCGCACCACGTGCTCACCCCGCCCGCACCATACGGGTACGTCCCCTCGGTCGTCATGAGGACGGAAAGCGAGCCGGCTCCGCGGCTCTCGGTCATCGCGCGTCCCCGACCACCGACACCGGCGCCTGCGTCGCCGATGCGGATCTGGGGCGGCTGCGCTCGGCGTCCAGTCGCCGTTTGACAATCTGGTTGTATTTCCAGAGCTCGATGCGCGCGGCAAGGAGATCGCTCTCGCGCCTCGCGCGATCGGCAGCGGCTTCGGCGACGTCGTTCTCCGGACGCACGCCCGCGGCCACGAGACGAATGATCGATTCCTCGCGGCTGCGGGCGATGTCGACCATCTGCCGCAGCAGCGCAATGCGCTTTTCCAGTGCGGCAATGCCGAGCCACAAGGACGAGGTCTGTCTGCGAATCTGATCGGTGGTGGTCCGCCGCTCCAGGTTTGCCTGTTCCGCCTGCACACGCGCCTCAGCCACACGGCGCGCGGCGGCGGCATCGAACATCGGCAATGCAACCGTGAAGCGGATGCCGAAGAGGCCGTAGCCGGCGTTCTTGTCCGTGCCGGCAATGTTGCTCATGGCGGTCATGCCGCCGAATGCGGACATCGACAACTGCGGCCGCCGCGCCGCCTCCGCTTCTTGGAGCTCGAGGCGTTTGCGTTCGAAGAGCATCGTGGCGCGGGCGACACCTTCGTCGGACGCAACGAGCGGCTCGGGATTGGCGGCCAATGCAAGCGCGCGCGAGGCTGGATCTTCGTCGATCTGCAGGACGATCTCGAGCGGCTCGCCGTCGGTGTCGCCCATGAGTTGCCGCACATGCGTTTCCGCCTCGAGGCGCTGCAATTCGAGGTCGAGCAATTGCGACTCAGCCACAATCGCCTCGTCCTGCCATTGTGCGGCGGTGACGTTCGAGATTTCCTGCATCTCGAGCATCTGCCGGGCGCGCTCGCGCATTTCGACCGCGCGTTTCAGACCGGCGTTGAGGATGCGGAAGCGCTCCTGTGCGTTGTACAGCCGGGCCACCGCTTCCAGCGTTTCGCGAAAGAGATTGTCCGACGATTCGCGCAGCCGCTGACGGAACGATTGTGCGTCGAGGCGGGCCACACGCACCTGTTTCTCGCGAATGCCGCCGTCGAGCAGCGGATAGTCGACCGACAGCAATGCAGTCAGCGCGTCATAACGAAACACATTGCGCGCAAAGACGTCGATGCTGTTGGCCGTCGTCGCGCCGGTTTCAATGCGCAGGACCGGAATGCCGATGCGCTCCGTGCTGGTATCGAGTAAATCCGCCGCCTCAATGGCGGACGGCGAGACGTCGTGCGCTTTTTCGGCGCGCGCGAGCACCTGCTCGAACGTCAGTTTCGCCGCGAACGCGCCATGCGCGGCCAGGAGTGCAGCGATCAGCGTGAGCGTGCGTCTCATTATTGGATCGTGACGACAGCGGGCGTTCCGGGCTGCAGCATGCGATCGGGATTGGGGATGTTCACCACAATGGCCGAGCCGCCTTCGGCGCCCGGCGGGATGACGCGCGCAATCGGCTCCCGAAAGCGGCGCGGCGGAATGGTCATCAGTTTCACGTCGACCGGACGTCCCGTTTTCACGAAGCGAATGAGCTCCGGCGCGACCTGCGCCTGTACGCGGGCGGTCGTGCTGTCGACGATTTCGGCAATGGAATCGCGCGTGTAAATGTCCGCACCCGCGGCAACGCGCAATCGGGCAATCGTTCCCGATGCAGGCGCTTTGATGACGAGCTGCGATTTGCGATGTTCGGCAAACGCGAGATCGGCGCGAGCGCGTTCGAGCTCCGCCTGCAGAAGACTATTGTCCGCCTGCGGCTCGTCGGCCGGTGCGGCCGGGATGGCGCGTTCGCGTTCCGCATCCTGATCGCGAATCGCGGCCGCGAGCTCCGCCTCCGCGTTCTCCACTTCCTGCCGCGCAACGTCGCCCGACGCAAGCAGCGCGCGCAAGCGATCGAGGCGCTGCTGCTTCTGTCGCACGAGATCGGCGGCCATGCGCTCGCGTTCATTGTTCGTGCGCGGCGCGGCACGCGGCGCACGGCGCGGAGTGCCGCCGCGCATGCGATGTTCGGCAGCCATCACCGCAGTGCGCGCATACGCGAGATCGCGTTCGACGGAAGGATTGGTGAGCGTGGCCAGGATGTCGCCCTGCCGCACGGCCGCTCCTTCGCTCGTACGCAGCTCGACGATCGTGCCTTCAATGGGCGAAACGACGGTGACGCCGTCGAACGGCGCGATCGCGGCCTTGACTTCGATGCGCGGCGGATCGGCGGCCGCGGTGCTCTCCCCATCGCGGCAGGCCGAAGGCAGTACGGCAAGCGCCGTCAGCGCCAGGGCGATCCCAACTCGCGTTCTCGTGACTGACTCCCGTACCGCACGGCCGGCGGCATCCGTTGCCCCAGCCACGGGGCACTACTCTGGCCGGCTTCGTGATGGAAATGACAGAGGCTAGTTTCTTGCACGGTCGCGTCTGCAAAGCACGGGCCTCATGAGCGGGAGTCGAATGAAGCAGCCGGTGGAGAGGCATCTCGCCGCTGGCATCGTCGTCGCGGCGGTGATCGCCGCGATCGCCGCGGTCGTGGTCAGCACTTCGTTTTCCATGCGGCGCAACGCGTCCGCGGCCGATGGAAACGCGATCGTCGACGCGATCGCCTCCGGCTTGAGCCGCGGCATTCGTGCGCAGGATCTGCTCGACACGTTCGCGGCGGCGGGGAGCATTCGCGCCGCGACGATTTACAACGCGAGCGGCGCAACAGTCGCGACGAGCGGCACTCCCTCACCCGACGTAGAACAAATCTTCCGCTCGCTCCCCGGCGGCGGATCGCTGTCCGTCGAACCGGGAGCGCAGTCCGGCGAGATGTCGTTGCGCGGTGCGACTCCCGCAATCGCTGCCGCGGCGGCGACGGCAGCGGTCATCGCTCTCCTCTCTTCTTTCGTGCTGTCGCGCATGGTGCGCGGCCGCATTGAAGGAGTGCGCGCGGGCGTGGACGAGGCGATGCGCGACCAGACGTACGCGACGCGCGTTCCCGTCGAATCCGGCGCGCTGCGTACGCTGACGAACAGTGTGAACAAACTGCTCGAACAGATGCAGCAGCGCGACACGATTCTGCGCAGGCGCAGCACGGAGCTCGAGGCGGCGAACAAGGATCTCGAATCGTTCGCGGCCACGGTCTCGCACGACCTCCGCGCGCCGGTCGGCAGCATCTCCGGATTCGCGCAGGCGCTCGACGAAGACTATGGACCGCAGCTCGATGAGATCGGCCGCGAGTGCATTCACTGGATCCGCCACAGTGCCGACCAGATGAACAATCTCATCGAAGGGATGCTGCAGATGGCGCGGCTGACGCGCGTCGAAGTGCATCGCGCCGAGGTGGACATCACGCGGATGGCGCGTGACATTGCGGGAGGATTGCAGCGCGCGCATCCCGATCGCGACGTGCAGTTCGTCATCCCCGACGGCATCATCGGCAACGGCGACGAGCGGCTGCTGCGCGCGGTGCTCGAGAATCTGATCGGCAACGCTTTCAAGTTCACCAGCAAACGTCCCGGCGCGCGCATCGAGATCGGCGCGCGCGACGACGAAGGGGCGACCGCGTTCTACGTTCGCGACAATGGCGCGGGATTCGCTCCGGAGCATGCCGCGAAGATGTTCCGGCCATTCCAGCGTCTGCATTCGGAGAAAGAGTTCAGCGGCACCGGCATCGGTCTCGCGACCGTGCACCGCATCGTGCAGCGTCATGGCGGCCGCGTCTGGGCGGAAGGGGAAGTGGATAAAGGCGCAACGGTCTACTTCACCACCGGGTCGGCGGAGGAGTGGGCGGCGTGACCGCCACGGAAGCGACTTCGCCGAAGGCGCGCCCTCTGCGGCTGCTGCTGATCGAAGACTCGGAACGCGACGCGGCGCACGTCACGCTCTCGCTCCGCCGCGGCGGCTGGGCTCCGCAGATCCGGCGCGTCGAGACGAAAGAAGAGATGACCGAGGCTTTGCGCGACGAGACGTGGGACGCGATTGTGAGCGATTACCACCTGCCGCGCTTCAGTGCCCCCGACGCACTGGCGACATTGCGCGAAACCGGGCTCGACATCCCCTTCATTGTGGTCTCGGGCGCGATCGGCGAAGACACGGCCGTGCGCCTGATGCAGGGAGGCGCGTCCGATTATCTGCTCAAAGACCGCATGACCCGGCTCAATGCGGCCATTGAACGGGAAGTCGAACAGGCGCAGGAACGGCGCGCAAAACGGCGCGCGGACAAATTGTTTCAGGCGGTCCTGCGCGCCTCCCCTCATCCGGCGGCGATCATCGATCGCGCGACGGGCGAGATCATCGACGGCAGCAATTCGTTCGCGCGCGAGTTCAATACGAAGTTTCCGCTGCGCAAGCCGCTTTCGTCCGTGATCCAGTTCTCCCTGCCCGAACGCATCGACCAGTTGCTGGCCCGCGGATCGGGCACGGCGTTACATACCGTTTATTACGCGAACGGCATTGGACGCGTGGCGAACGTGCGCTGCTATACGGTCGAGCATGAGGGTGGCTCGTATGCGTATGTGGTGATCGAAGACACGACCGAGCAGCATTATCTGAAGGCGGCGTTCGATGCGATTCCGGACGCGGTGCTGGTGATCGCGAGCGATCAACGCCTCCTCTACGGCAACCGCACCTCCGAGCAACTGTTCGGCGATCTCTATTTCGGCATGGACGTCACGCCGCTGCTGACGCGGGAGGCGTTGCCGAATCAATGGTGGCTGCGGCGGACGTCTCGTTTCGAAGAACAGCGCATCGTCGTGAACGGGCAGCCGTATGCGGCGGCGAGCGTGTTGTTCCGTTTCGCCGGCGAGCCGGAGGCGTCGACGATTCTCACGCTGCGTAATGTGGCGGAAGAAGAGGAACTGCAGCGGCTCGCGACGCATGACGCATTGACCGGCACGTACAACCTGCGGCATTTCACGGAAGTGCTGCCGGGCCATCTCGAACGCGGCGGAGCGCTGGCGCTGCTCGATCTCGATTACTTCAAGTCGATCAACGACGAGCTCGGACACGCCGCCGGCGACGCGGCATTGATCACGTTCACGAACATCGTCCGCAATGAGCTGCGCGAGGGGGATCTCTTCGCACGGTTAGGCGGCGACGAATTCGCGATCGTGTTCTCGGGCCTCAATGTCGACGTGGCCGCGGCGACGCTGGATGGGATTTACGAGCGTTTGTCGCGCACCCCCTTACGCTTCGACGGCGTCTCCCGCCTTCTGAGCGCCTCCTGCGGCCTCGGCGCCATCCTCGACGGCGACACGATCGAGGCGGTGCGGGAACGGGCAGACAAGGCGCTGTACGAGGCAAAACGGGCAGGCCGCGGCCGCTACGTAAAAGTCTAGTTTGGAGTGCGG
>JALYOB010000243.1:0-5482 GCA_030857085.1 Acidobacteriota bacterium
AGCCAGGCCTTGAAGAATTCAGGGCGGCTGGTGACGAAGCCGAAGGCCGCCACGATGATGCCGATGATGCCAATGATGAGCGCCGGCATTTGTGCGCGGGCGATGCCGGTGGCCCGGGCCGGAGTCGAAACGGTGGACGGGGTCAGGCCGGCCATCAGTGAGAACCTCCGTGTTCGGAGACGGTGTGCGCGGACGCCGCGGGAGCGTCGAGACGCGCACGATCGGCGGACGGCACGTCATTGACCGTCGCGTTCTGGCTCAGTTGCAGTGCGCGGATATACGCCACAATGGCCCAGCGGTCGCGCGGCGGAATCATCGTTCCATACGGCGGCATCGCGCCGAAGCCGTTGGTCATGACGTCGAAGAAATGTCCGGTGGGTGCAGTGCGCAGCGTCGCGGTATGGAACGACGGCGGACGGCGGTAGCCGCGCGACGGAATCATGCCGTTGCCATCGCCGACGCGGCTGTGGCATTCGGAGCAGTAAATGTCGAAGCGTTCATGGCCGCGATTGATCACGTCCATGGTGACGGGGAACGGAAATCCATCCGCAACCGCGCCATTGACTTTGCCGGTATCGAAGAAAGGATCGTTCGAAATCTCGCCGCGCGCGACAGTGCCGGCAACGCGCGGACGCGCAGACATGCCGTCCGTGAAGAAATCGCTCGGCTCGAGCGGATCGTAGCGCGGCTGATTGGCCATCTTCTGGCGGCATGCGCCTGACGTGAGCAGCGCGAGCAGCATCACGAGTGTCGCCCCGCGCCGCACGCGGAATGACACGAAGTCATTACCAGGGAACATCAGTGACCTCACGGGGACCGAGCGTCTCGAGGAAGCGCCGCGCGTCTTCGAGCTTGAAGCGCGGGTCGCGCGCCTGAATGACGAGAAAGAATTTGTCGCGCGACGCGGAGTCGAAGCGGCGCACATTGAAGACCGGGTGATACGGCATCGGCAGCCCATTGAGGGCGAGCATGCCGAACACCGCACCGAATGCCGCCAGAAGAATGGTGCATTCGAACGTGATCGGAATCCACGCCGGCCACGAATTGAACGGCTTGCCGCCGATATTGAGCGGATACGCGATCACGTTCGCATACCAGCACATGAAAAATCCGCCGATGCCGCCGAGGAGGCCCATGGTGAGCACGATCAGCGACAAGCGCGATTTATGAAACCCGATCGCCTCGGCCAATCCGTGAATCGGGAACGGCGAGAACGCGTCAATGGACGTATAGCCTTCTTCGCGAACCGCGTTCGCGGCGTTGAGCAGCGTCTGCGGATCATGGAACTCCGCGACGACGCCGTACAGACCTTCTCTGATCTTTCCGATCGCCATCGTCTAATGCTCCTCGTGCTCGGCATGCGCCTGGGCTTCAGGCAGCAGCGTGCGCATTTCGAAGATCGAGATCATCGGCAGGAATCTCAGGAACAGGAACAGGAGCGCGAAGAACAGGCCAATCGAACCGATGTAGAAGCTCCAGTCCCAGAAAGTACCGTGATACATGCCCCACGACGACACGAGGAAGTCGCGGTGCAGCGACGCAGGAATGATGACGAAGCGCTCGAGCCACATGCCGACGTTGACGAACATCGCCACCACGAACAGCCAGAACGTCGACGTCCGGAAGCGCTTGAACCACATCAGCTGCGGCGCGAGACCATTGCAGATCCATAGTGCTGCGTACATGTGCGCATAAGGACCGGTCGCACGGTTCTTGAGCATGAACACTTCGAACACGTTGCCGCTGTAAAGACCGTAGAACCACTCCATCCCGTATGCATACGCGACGATGAGACCGGTCGCGAGCAGCACCTTCCCCATGTTCTCGAGGTGGCGCATGGTGATGAAGTCTTCGAGCTTGAAGAATTTCCTGGCCGGAATGGCAAGGGTCAGAACCATTGCGAAACCCGCAAAGACGGCGCCCGCGACAAAGTAGGGCGGGAAAAACGTCGCGTGCCAGCCGGGCAATTGTGCGACCGCGAAGTCGAACGAAACGATCGTGTGCACCGACAGAACGAGCGGCGTCGACAGACCGGCGAGCAGCAGGTACGCGTGCTCATACCGGTGCCAGTGTTTGGCGGAACCGCGCCAGCCGAGGGCGAAGGCGCCATAAGCGCGCTTGGCCCAGAGATTGGTCGCGCGATCACGCAGCGTCGCGAGATCGGGAATCAGGCCGACATACCAGAAGAGAGCAGAGACGGTCGCGTATGTGGAGACTGCGAAAACGTCCCACATGAGGGGGCTGCGGAACTGCGGCCACAATCCCATGGTGTTCGGATACGGGAACAGCCAGTAGTCATACCAGGGACGGCCGGTGTGCAATGCCGGATACAAACCCGCCGACGCGACGGCGAACAGCGTCATGGCCTCGGCGAAGCGGTTGATGGACGTACGCCACTCCTGCCGCAGCAGAAGGAGAATGGCCGAAATCAACGTGCCGGCGTGACCGATCCCGATCCACCAGACGAAGTTGATGATGTCCATGCCCCATCCGACAGGATGGTTGATGCCCCAGATGCCGATGCCCTTGCCGATGAGCATGGTCATCGACACGGTGAGCAGGCCGACCCCGCCTAACGCGATGAGAAAGCCGATCAGCCAGCCGATCGGCGTTTTTCTGCGCAGGACGATCGTGGAGATGTGGTCGGTGATCGTCGCAAACGAGTGTCCCGGCTCGATCGTCGGCGTCGGGATGAAGCGCTCCGGAATGCGCAGCTCCTGCGTGACAGGACGCACTTCATGAGCGGGCGGTTGTTCTTGTCGTGTGGCCATGGCGTGTTCAGGGATTGAGGATGAAGGATTGAGGATTGAGGATTCGCGATCCTCGACCATTCCGCTCAATCCTGATCTTCGTCATCCTCAATCCTTCATCCTCAATCTCAATCCGGTTATCCCTCGTGTCCCGTGTCGGCGTGCTCGGCTCGCTCGGGCTTCAGCACGGGATCCCAGTTGCGGATCGTCGCGAGGTACGTCGTGCGCGGGAGTGTCTGCAATTCTTCGAGCAATGCGTAGTTCGTCGGCTGCGCCTTGAGCTTCGCGACTTTGCTCGTGTGATCGTTCATGTCGCCGAACACGATCGCCTCGGTCGGGCAGGCCTGCTGGCATGCGGTGACCACTTCGCCATCGCGCACGCGGCGTCCCTGTTTCTCCGCCTCGATCTTCGCGGCATTGATGCGCTGCACGCAGTACGTGCACTTTTCCATGACGCCGCGCGTACGGACCGTGACGTCCGGATTGCGCATCGGCTTGAGCGCCGGCGTGTCGTAATCGGCGTAATGGAAGAAGTTGAAGCGCCGCACTTTGTACGGGCAGTTATTCGAGCAGTAGCGGGTGCCGACACAACGGTTGTACGTCATGTCATTGAGGCCGTCTTCACTATGCGACGTCGCCTCGACCGGGCAGACGGGCTCGCACGGCGCGTTCTCGCACTGCATGCACGGCACCGGCTCGTGATACACCTCGGGATTGTTGGGATCGCCGCGGTAATAACGGTCGATGCGCAGCCAGTGCAGCTCGCGCTCGCGGACCACTTCGTCCTTACCCACAATGGCGATGTTGTTCTCGGCCTGACAGGCGATCACGCAGCCGTTGCAGCCGGTGCAGACGCTCGTGTCGATGACCATCGCCCACGCGTGTTTGTTCGTGTAGTCGTACGGCTTGTACATCGAATCGGCGTGCGTGCCGTGACCGGCCACGTCGCTGCCGTGATGCGGATCCTGCGCGAATTTCGGATTCTGCTGGTACGCCGTGAATGATGCCGCGCGAATGAGACCGCGCTCGCCGACGACTGCCGGATCGATCGACTGATGCTCCTGCATACAGGCGACCGGATACGGCTTGGTGACCTTGTCGAGCGTGATGCTCGCACCCGGACCGCCGTGCAATGCATTGGAGAAACGGAGCGGGTAAGTATTGAAGCCGACGCCGGTGCCGATCTTGCCGCTCTTCTGGCGGCCGTAGCCGAAATACACGGTCGCCACGCCATCGGCCTGGCCGGGGACGACCCACAGCGGCAATTTCATGCGCACGCCGCGATAATTGATCTCGGCAAAGCGGGTGTGCTTCTCATTGACCAGCGAATCGCGCTCATGCGGCTCATAGCCGAGGCTCTCGCTCGTCTTCGGGCTGACGATCATCACGTTGTCCCAGGTGATTTTCGTCTGCGGCTTCGGCAGTTCCTGCAGCCAGCCGTTATTGGCGAAACGGCCGTCGTAAATGGTCGGATCGTGACGCAGCTCGACTTCGATGCCGGTCGATGCCGGACGCGGCGCCATTGGCGGCACTGCAGCCGCGGCCACTGCGACCGGCGGCAATGCGCTGTTCGCAATGAAGCCGTCATGGAGCCAGCGACGCCAGTTCTGTTCATTGCCGCCGCGCGTCGACCAGTAGGCGCGCACGGTCTCGTACGGGCTCTGATCGAGGCCGCCAATGATCGCGCCCATCACTTCGTGCACAGAGCGTCCGTTGTAAAGCGGCGCAATGAGCGGCTGGATGATGGAGACGGTACCGTCATGCCCGCGCACGTCGCTCCATGTTTCGAGCCAGTGCGTATCGGGAATGTGCCAGTGGCAGTGATTGGAGGTCTCGTCGTAATAGAGCGAGTGATGGGCGCGGAACGGAACTTTGTCGAGCGCTTTGGCGAACTGCAGATCGGCCGGTGCATCGAACACCGGATTGCCGCCGAGGATGATCAGCGACTGCACGCGGCCGGCGTTCATGTCGCGGACGAGCTCTGTGAGCGACGCGAGCTGATTGACCGGCGCGACCTCAATGGGGTCGGTCACGATGACGGTCGAGCCGATGTTGCCGAGCTGCGTATTGAGCGCGTGGGCAATGGCGTGCACTACAGGCGGCTGTTCGTCGCCCGCAATGACGACGCCTGCGCCGCGATTGGCCTGCAGGTCGCGAACGACGGCGGCGAGGAAGGGATTGGAGCCCTGTCCCGCGAGAATCGCTCGCGCCATTTCCTCGATCTGCGAAGGCTTCACCGGCAGACGGTGATCGGCGACGCCGCCGGTCTGGCTCATGCCGCCTTCAATGACATAGAGGCGGTTGATTGATTTCGTCTCGTCCTTGCGGACGCGGCGGCGCGACATGAAGTCGCGCGCATAACGGAGGTGCGTCGGTCCGTCGCCGAGGAAATCGGAGCCCAGGGAGAGAACGACGTTCGCTTTGGTGAAGTCGTACGTCGTATTGACGTAGCGGCCAAACGCCATCCGGCCGCCTTCGCGAACGGAGTCGTAATTGACCGCTTCCCACTGATGCCACTTCATGCCCGGATACGCGGCCATGAGGGCGGTGATCTGTGCGCCTAACGTGGGCGAGCTGATGGTCTGGGTGAGGATGCGGAAACCGGCGCCATTCGCCCTTGCGCCATTGACGACCGGCTGCAATGCGGCGACGAAATCGCCCCAGGTGGCGGTATCGCCATAACGGCGCACGACCTGCGAGCGATCGGGATCATAGAGATTGAGCACCGCCGC
>JALYOB010000243.1:5492-6843 GCA_030857085.1 Acidobacteriota bacterium
CTTTCGACCAGCACGCCATGTCCGACACCGCCGAGGGGCATTGCGCTCGCGAAATAGAGCGGTTTGCCGGGGATGAGGTTCTCCGGCTGATTCACATACGGGATGATCGTTTCCGCGGGCTGTTTGCAGGCTGCAAGTCCGGCCATGGCGACCGACGCGCCCATGAGCTTCATGAAATTGCGGCGATCGACGCCTTTTTCGAGCGGCTGGGCCTGCTGCGGGAACTCCTGCGCGAAGAACTCATCGAAGACGTCGCTGCGCGAGAGGTCTTCGAGACTGCGCCAGAACTCCTTGCCGCGCAGGTCGCCGACGCGCGCACGGAACTCGGTGAAATTCAGTGTGTTCTTGTCACTCATTGATTGCGGCGGAGCCCTCTGCCCCGATCCTCGGCAATGACGCTCATCGCGTCAGTAATGGCACGTCGAGCAATGCGTTTTCGATTCGACGCCGTACTGTTTGACCAGCATCGGCCCGAGCGTGGCCTGATTCTTCGGGACGTAGTTCATGTTGAACACTTCGGACCGCGGCCGGATGAATTTCTCGGGCGCGCGGTGACAGCTCAGGCACCACTCCATGGTGAGCGGCGAGGCCTGATACATCAGGTTCATGCGGTCGACACGGCCGTGGCAGCTCGAGCAGCCGATGCCTTTCGCCACGTGAATGCTGTGATTGAAGTGGACGAAATCGGGCAGGCGATGCACGCGGCTCCAGACGAGCGGCTTTCCGGTGCGGAAGCTCGCGCGAACCGGCTCGAGCATTTCTGCACTGGTCCAGATCTGCGAGTGGCAGTTCATGCACGTCGAGGTCGGCGGGATGCCGGCGAAGCTCGACGTCTCGACCGTGGTGTGGCAGTAACGGCAGTCGATCCCCAATCCGGCCACATGGTGTTGATGGCTGAACGGCACGACCTGCTCGCGATGCACGCCCTGGTTCGTAAAATAAGGAGAACGGACGATCCCGCCGATCACCCATAGAACGAATCCGGCGACGAACACGGCGCCGAAGATGGTGACGCGGGAAAGCGTATTGGCACTGCGGTGGAAGATCTGAGCCATCGAGGCTGCTACCGTCCGGTATCGTGAATTTCAGCGATGGTGAAGCTGCAGCGAAACGCTGCAACGTGAGAAGGCCGCACTCGGGATCGCGCGACGGGCGGCATCATATTCAAATTTGCGGGTGACGCAAGTCACGCGGTTCAGCAGCCGATGAGGTCGACGAGAGGCCTCCGGCGGCCGGGCCACGGGCCCGGACCCGTTTTGCAGGCCAAGCCTCCGCGGCACTCGTGCGGACTAGCACAGACTGTGTCGCGGAGGCTTGGCCTGCAAACGGGGTCCGGGGCCGGTGGCCCCGG
>JALYOB010000244.1 GCA_030857085.1 Acidobacteriota bacterium
CCCCCCCCCCCCCCCCCCCCCCCCCCCCCCCCCCCCCCCCCCCCCCCCCCCCCGCCGGAGGCCCCCGGTCGTCGCCCTCACATAGGCAGCCAGTAAGAAACCTTCACGAGAAACACATCATGCGACGGTGCCGTGGGGATCGCGCGGAGATCGCGGCTCACGCTGAAATCCCCCACCGGCTCCACCTCCGCCCGGTTCTCGTTCCACACCACATACAGCGCCGAGCCGGGACGGAACTCCCAGCGCGCCACGGCGCTCCCGCGGACGCTGCGGAAATTGAAATCGGGATTGCCGGTGAAGCCTGCATACGGAGCGAAATTGCGCGTGCGGGCGGCGGCGAGCGACGTGTAATCGTGATAGTCGCCTGCGGCGACGAACGGCTGCACGTACAGCTGCAGCGAAAAGGTGGGGCTGAGCGTCCAGTCCGCGCGCGTCGCCAGCTCGAACGAATGCTGCTCGAGATGCGCAAAGACGTAACGGCGCCCGTACGTATCGGCGGCAGCCGCGTCATTGAATGCCGTGACGTACTGCGTCGCATTGTGCGAGCGCGAATACGTCGGCGCGACGCTCAGCCGCAGATTCGTGCGCGGCTGCGCGGCGAGCTCGATGCCCGTCGTGCGCACGTACGAACCATCGTCGCTGTGCTCGAGATGCGCGGTCACATTCGCGATCAGAGACTTCCGTTCATCGGTTTCGACCGAGAGGTCCGAGCTCCAGCCGGACGGAGTGCGGACGAGCGGACCGCCGCGCGTGAGGCGATCCGAAAACGAGCCGGGCGAGACGAAGAGCGCCGCGCGGCTCGTCCAGTAATTCGCGAACGTCGCCTGCACATCGACCAGACCGCCGCGCTCGATCGTGTCGCCCGCGAAATTGCGGCTCTGCCACACGCCGGCCCAGCCGGTGCGCGAACGGAAACCCTTCACCGGATTGTCATTCACGTACTGCAGCAGCGCATGGCTGGAGACGATGTCCGTCCGCACCATGAACCCCGCGTCATTCGTCTCGTAGCCGGGCGAATAGACGTGCGTCTGCAGGTTCGGCCGCCAGTGGCCGCTCGCCTTCGACAGCATCGCCCGTCCGCCCCAGCCGGTGAGCGAGGTACGCGTCGGGTCGTACTCGATGTGGCTCGCATCCGGGCGCTGGAAATAGCGCGAGGCCGAACGCTGCGTGAGCGCGATCGCCTCCTCGCTGCCGCTCACGCGCGAGCCCACCAGCGTCCCTTCCGCGATCCACGACTTGTTGAGGAAACGGTGATAGCCGTCGATGCCGCCGGTGATCGAGCTGTCGCGCAGCGCGCTCGTGTTGTCGTTGAGCCGGCGATTGACCGATGTAAAGAGCATGCCCACGCGCGTGTCGCCGGCGAACTCCTTCGTCGAGCGCGCGACGAAGTAATTCGTCATCGGCTCGACCTGCTGCCGTCCGAAACGATCGTCGACCGAGAACCGCGCACGCTCCGCGTCGGTGAGCGCATCGAGCACGCCGATCGACCAGCCGCCGCGCAGCTTGCCGGTGAGCTTCGCCGCGCCGAGGATCGTCGTTTCGGCGGGAGCGTCGACGTAGTCGGCGTCGGGAGAGAGTTGCGGCGCGCGGCCGATGCGGCGCGAGTAGAAAAGACTCGGCGCGAAAAAGAAATTGAAGTGACTCGGCGCAGGCGTGTCGCCGAAGCGGAAGATGTTCACCCCTTCCGTGAAAAACGGCCTTTTTTCGGGATAAAACGTCTCGTTCTCGCTCAGATTCACGACCGCCGGATCGACTTCCACCTGACCAAAGTCGGGGTTGATCGTGCCGGTCAGGGTGAGATCCGACGTGAGCGCGTACTTGACGTCGAGACCACCGTCGGCGCGTTGCGTGCGGCCGTCGAGCAGAGGATTCGCCTCATCGATGCGCGTGCGAATGTCTGAGCGCGCAACTGCGTACGGCGCGAGCTCGAGCGGCCGTCCGCGATGAATGCCTTCCAGCCCTTCGATGTCGGCAAAGTGCGAGACGAATCCCGTCTCCCCTTTCTTCGTGTTGACGATGCGCACCCACTCGTTGTTGCGCACCGTGCGCCGCGTGATGTTGACGCCCCACGTATGCACCGGCCGGTCGGGAAACCGCAGCTGCGAATACGGAATCCGCACCTCGGCCACCCATCCGTCGCTGACGATCTTCGTCGACGACTCCCACACGCCATCCCAGCTCCCGTCTTCGACGATGTCGTTGAACAGCACCGTGTCGAGCTGCACGTTCGCAGGCGTGATCGTGAATGCGTTGCCCGACACACGATCGCGAATCGGATCGAGATTGATCGAGAGGAAATCGCTCTGCGTGAAGTTGTCGCGCCGCGCGAGGAGCGCGGTCGGCGGATGCGGGTCGGTCATCTTCGCGCCGAAGTAGATCGCGCGATCGTCGTACACGATGCGCACACTGGTCGGCATCGTCGCCGGAGCGCCATCGACCGGATCGTGCTGCGTGAAATCGGTGAACTCGGGCGCGTTCTGCCACGCCGGATCGGAGAGATCGCCGTCGAGCGTGGGGCCGCTTGCAACGCGCACCGCGTGCAGCGTCGGATGCTCGGGCCAGTTCGCCGCGCGCGCAGTTGCGGCGGCACAGAGGGAGAGCGCAAACAGAACTGCCGTCTTCGTCTTCATCGCGTGCGCGTCAAGGTACGCGAGCGCGCGCGCTGAGGAAAGTGAGAGATCGGTAACGGCATGTGACGCGGGACATCTGGAGCACTCCGCGACGCGAATTGATTCGCAGCCCGCGTTGTTTCCCGGCCCGCATGCTCTCTCGCGCGCTCGTCGCCCTCGGTCTGCTCACGCTCTCCGCCGTTGCAGGCGCGCAACCGAAGCAATCTCAGCCGCTCGCGAACGAGAAGAGCGCCTACCTCCGCGGCCACGCCGCGAATCTCGTGCGATGGCAGCCGTGGGGCGAAGCAGCGTTCTTGAAAGCACGTACCGAGCAGAAGCCGATCTTCCTCTCGATCGGTTACGCGAGCTGCCACTGGTGCCACGTCATGGAACGCGAGTCGTTCATGAACGCCGACGTCGCCGCGGCGATCAACAGATCGTTCGTGCCGATCCTGGTCGACCGCGAAGAGCACCCCGAGGTGGATGCGACGTACATCGCGTTCCTGCAGTCGATGACCGGGAGCGCGGGCTGGCCGGCGAACCTCATCCTCACGCCCGCGCTCGAACCTATTGTCGGCAACTCGTACATGAAGCCGGAGGTCGTGACGAAGCTTGCGACCGCGATTGCCGCGCGCTGGGCGACCGATCGCAAGGCCCTCCTCGAATCGAGCGCGCAGCTCGTCCAGCTCACCCAGGCCATGGCCGAAAAGCCCGCGCCGGGCGACCTCGAGGCGAGCGTCCTCGACACCGTGGCCAAAGAGATCAAAAGCAATTACGACGCGCGCAATGGAGGCTTCGGCACCGCGCCGAAGTTCCCGCAGGCGCTGACGATTTCGTGTCTCCTGCGTCACGCGCATCGCAATCGGGACGCGGAGTCGCGCACGATTGCCCTCGACGCACTGCGCCAGCTCGCGAACAGCGCATTGAACGACCAGCTCGGCGGCGGCTTTCATCGTTACGCGACGGACGCCGAACTGCGCGTGCCGCATTACGAGAAGATGCTGTACGACCAGGCGCTGCTCGCGATTGCGTACACGGAAGCGTGGCAGGTCACCAAAGACGCCGCATTCCAGCGCGTTGCGCGCTCGACGCTCGATTACACATTGCGCGAACTGCGCATGCCGGAGACGAATGCCTTCGCTTCCGCGCAGGATTCGGACGTCGGCGAGCACGAAGGTGCCTATTACGTCTGGAGCAAAGCCGAGTTGCGCAAGCTGTTAGGCGACGACGCACCGATCGCGTTCCGCTATTACGGCATTCGCAATGACGCCGACAATGCGCTCGCGATCGCGGAGCCGCAGCTCGCGGAACAGGGCAAAACCATTCGCGAGAAACTCCTCGCCGCGCGCGCCAGACGCACGCTTCCGCGCCGCGATGACAAAGTGCTGACCGGCTGGAACGGTCTCATGATCTCCGCGCTCGCGCGCGCCGGCGCGGCGTTCGACGAGCCTCGCTATCTCGATGCTGCCAATGCCGCAGCCACGTTCGTGACCACGAAGCTGTACGACGCGAAATCGCAGAAACTCCGCCGCCGCTGGGCCGCGGGCGAGGCGGGCATCGAAGCGCTGCCCGAGGATTACGCGATGCTCGTGCAGGGACTGCTGGATTTGTTCGAGTCGGGCTATGACGTGCGCTGGCTCGAGCTCGCGACCACCCTGCAGTCGCAGCAGGACAAGCTGTTCTGGGACGCGGCCGCGAATCGCTACACCACCGGCAGCAGCGTTCCCGCGGCGTTGCGCGGCGTCGCCGCCGAAAATGAGCTGGCGCTGCCGGCTGCGAATTCGCTCAGCGCAATGAATCTGCTGCGCATCGCGGAGATCACCGACAGCGAGCCGAATCGCACCCGCGCCAATGCCATCCTGCGCGGCTATGCGTCGCGTTTCACGAGCGAACTGCCGGCGCTCGCATCCGCCGCGCTGCTCCGCTTTTCCGAGCCGAAACAGATCGTGATCGCGGGCGATCCGAAGAGCGACGACACGCGCGCGCTCCTCCGCCTCGTGCACGAACGCTTCCTCCCGAACCGCCTCCTCGTCGTCGCCGCGGGCGGCGATTCGCAGAAGAAACTCGCCGCGTTCATGCCCGTGGTGGCGGAGATGAAGCCGATCCGCGGCCGCGCCACCGCCTTCGTCTGCGAGCATTACGTGTGTAAACTCCCCTCGTCCAACCTCACGCAGGTGATTCAACTCCTGGAGCAATGACCATGATGACGCGCCTCACTGCAGCCCTGCTGCTGCTCGCCACCCCTCTGGCCGCACAGCAATCCGATCCGAACGCCGACCTTCGCAAGGCCCTCGGACTCGACACGACCGTCCAGGCCATTCAGTCGCTCGAGAATCAGCGCGACCCGAAGTGCGACGCCACCGCCACGCGCCTCGAGAACTTCATGTACGGCACGCCGCTGACCATGGAAGGGCGCGACCGGAAAGTCGAGCTGCAGAAAAAGCTCATTGCCGCCGTCTGGAACGAAGCGTCGGAAGCCGCGCGCGCACAGCATCTCGATGCCGTGACGGCGGACATCCTCAAGCCGATCATCCAGAAGGTGCTGCCGTTCCGCATCGACGAACAGAAAAATGCCCACGTCACGCTTGCCGACGGCTCGGAGCTCCTCCTGGCGGAACGCGACGTTCGTCAATACGGCACGGTTGCTTATGCACTGCGCGCGATTCTCGCGACGCAGCAGGACGCGCTTCTCACGCCGAACATGAAGCTCGTCGCTCTCGCGCCGGATGCAGTGCAGGCGATGAAGCAGATGGTCGACATCTATTCACTCGCCGCGCTCAATCTCGGTGACAAGGCCGCCCGCGCTGCGGGCAAAAAAGCACTCGATCCGACGCTTGTGTCCGACGCCTGGAAACGCATTGCGGCTTTGAACACCCAGACCGTTGCATTGAAGCCCGCCAGCTCCGTTCCGGGCGAAGTGCTCCGCAAAATCATTGCGCAGAAGCTGGTCTCGTTCCGCACCTACAATGAGGCCGCGGATCCGCTCCTTTATTCGAACATTCAGTCGTTCTATGCGCGCCATCCCTGGCCGCAGGACGAGGCGACCACGCGCCAGATCACCAGCACGTTTGCCGGCGCAGTCATGGACTTCATCGGCGAAACGCTCGTGCGCGCACAGGCGAAGGCAAAAGCGGAAGGCTCGCCGATCATCCGCGAGCGCCACATTGCTGCCGTTTACTCCGAATGGCGGCCTTACAACGTCAACATCTATGAAGACGTGATTTTCTTCGCCAATCTGCCGAAGGAAAAGCAGGTCTACATCGAGGCATATGACGCCGACTCGCTGCGCGACAGCGGTCTGCACTGGAGCCTCATCCAGCAGGTCATCGACAGCCCGAATTTCCCGCTCGAGCTCGACCTCGATCCGTTTGCGGCCGAATTGCTCGCGGAAGGCGACGCCCAGATCGGCGTCCTCACGTTCCGCATGGCCGGGCAGATTGCAAAACAGCAGAACGCGCCCGTACTGCTCCCCGAGCACATCGAGGCCGCACAGAAGCTGCTCAGCGAGCGGTTCGCACAGCACCTCAAGACCAAACCGGCATTGAAGCCAGCGACGAAACTCGCCTCCACTTCCGCCAAAACCCGCACCGCCGGCAAGTTCTTCGACGACGCGACGCTCGCCAGCGGAATCGATTTCACCCACCGCTCTTCGAACTGGCTGAGCCGCTTCGTCCGCACGTTCCTATATTCACAGAAGGGCACCGATACACCGGGCGCGGGCGAGCCGTCGCACGACCTGCCGCCGGCGTTCTCCGGCAGCGGCATTGCGGCCGAAGACATTGACGGAGATGGCGATGCCGACGTGCTGCTCGTGGGCGGCGTGGGCAATCGCCTCTACCTCAACAATGGCGACGGCACGTTCAAAGACGCGACGGAGAAATCAGGCCTCAACTGGATCGGTCCGGACGAAAAGCCGGGCGAGCCGCGCCAGCCGCTCATTGTGGATCTCGACAATGACGGTCTGCGCGACGTCGTGATCACGTACGTCAATGCACCGCATCGCGTGTATCGCAACAAAGGCGACGGCACTTTTGCCGACATGACCGAAAACGCCAACCTCGGCGGCGATGGTCTGGTCGGCGGTCCGGCGGTCGCATTCGACTATGACCGCGACGGCCTGCTCGATCTCTACATCGGCTATTACGGCAACTATGTGAAAGGCGTCGGCCCGAATCTCTCCCGCGTCAATCACAATGGCTCGCCCAATAAACTGTTCCGCAATACGGGCAGCTT
>JALYOB010000696.1 GCA_030857085.1 Acidobacteriota bacterium
GCCATGCACCGATGCCGACCGCGATCAGCGTCGCGATCCAGATGAGCGGATTCTGAGAGCGGCGTCTTCGCATCACCAGACGAACACCAGTTGCAGATCGTCGCGTTCCGCCGCGAGCCAGATCTCGGTCAGCATGCGCATCGACTCCGGATCGCGTTCCCACCGCGACTGTGCGCCGTGCACGAAGAGGACGAGCGGCCGGTCGCGTTCGAGGTCGCCGAGGGATTCTTCGAGCGCGTCCCAGTTGTGGCCGAAGTAATCGGGGAGCGCGAGCGCGTCAGCGAGGCCGCGAAAGAGCTCCGCGTCCGCATCGAGCGTCGCGATGTCATCGTCGCTATCGGCACGCAACGCCGCCGCTTCGCTCGCGCTCGCGATGTGCACGCGCATCATGCGGTCATTCGTACCACGACGAACGTGACGTCGTCATTCGGCGGCGCATCGCCGTGCCACCGTCGCGCGGTGTCGGCGAGCGACGCGATCACGCCGTCCGCACTTCCTGCTTTCGCCGCGGCCGCAAACGCGTCGTGCGCGCCGTTGTAGCCGAGTTGCTGCCCGGCGTCATTCATCAGCTCCGGAAAGCCGTCCGTCAGGAAGAGCACCGTATCGCCGCGTTCGAGCTGCACCGCGCGCTCGGGGTATTCACTGCCGAACGTGCCGAGCGGCGTGGCGGCGAGCGCCACTTCCTCGACGAGGCTCGTGGCCGCGCGATGAATGAGCAGCGGCGGCATGCCTGCGGTGGCCACAGTCACCGTCCGCTTCGTGAAGCGCGCGACGGACAACGCCATGGCCATGCGGCCGAGGTCCATCCGCTTGATCTTTTCTGCAGCGTCGGCGAGGAACGCGGCGGGCGCGGTGGACACGTTGTAGCCGGCGAAGAGCGTCTTGATGACCGTCACCATCGTGCCGGCCTTCGCACCGTGTCCGGTTGCGTCGCCGATCGTCACCGACAGCACGCCATCCTCCACGTGGAAGTCGTAATAGTCGCCGCCCACCTCGGTGGCCGTGCGCGTGAACACCGCCACGTCGTACCCGGCGTGCTGCGGCACGTGCTTCGGCAGCATCGAGAGCTGGAAGCGCCGCGCGTCTTCGAGCTCGCTCGTCTTGCGCTCGTATTCGACCGCGAGAAGGCGTTGCTGCAGTTCCTGCTCTTTGCGCGCGCGCTCCTGTTCGAGCAGTTTCTGCTGATTGACGCTCAAATCCTCGGCCATCCGATTGAACGCGCGCGCGAGCTGTCCCAGCTCGTTTTTCGTCTTCACCGGAAGGCGCGTCATGAGGTCGCCGTGCGCGATGCGATCGGCCCCTTCGGTGACGAGCTTGACGTCGCGGGTGAGGTGATTCGAGAGAGGCACGATGCCGATCAGCGCGAAGGCGATCAGCCCCATGCCGAGCATGAAATTGCGTCCTGCCGCGGCGCGCAGTTCCGTGAGGTTGTCGATCGGACGCGCAACGCCGATCTTGAGACCGCTCTGCGGATCGGTGGAGGTCGAGACGATCCAGCCTTCGATGTCTTTGAGCGAGCGGCCGGCGCGCACGCGTGCGGCGATGCCGAGCTGGTGCAAGGTCGATCGCTCTCCTTCAGTGCGCGTGTAGAGCGTCCCTTCGCTGTCGAGCGCGAACGGGATCTCGCTGCGATCTTCGGTCGGTCCGCCGAGGACGCGGTGGATGACTTGTTGCGGATCGACGCGGGCGGTGAGCTGGCCGACCACTTTCCCCTGCTCGCTGACCGGCGCGACGAATCCTTTGCCGAGGATGAGCTTCGTTTTTTTGGCGGTAGCGGCGGAGGCGGCGAGCTCTTTCGGCGTGGCCTTGCGCACCTCGGCTTTGGGGGCTTTCGGCTTCTCCGCCTTCGCCTGTTCCGGAGCTGTTTTCTGCGCGTCGGCGGCTTTCGGTGTTTGTGCGATCGCCGCTGCTTCCGCGATCTCGACGCGCGGCTCGGGGCGCGGGCCGGGCGGAGGGGTGGGCTGGATGCGCTGCGCGCCGATCGCGCGTGCGCGATCGAGCTGGCGCTGACGTTCACGCATCTGCTGCTGCGCCTGTTCCATCTGCGCCTGGAACTCGCCGCGGTCGGTGTTGATGACCTGCGTGAGCTCGGTGCGCGCGGCGCGGAGTTCTTCTTCGATGTCTTTGCGTTCGTCGGGATCGAGATCGCGATTGGTGAGTTGTGCGGCGAGCCTGCCGATGTCGGAGATCAGCTCGCGCTGTTCTTCGGAGACGACGTACCGCGGGAACTCGGGCACGGGCGGGATCTCGATGACCACCGGCTCGTTCGACACTCCGGGAGGAGGCCCGCCGGGCAGGTGCTCGGCGACGCGCACTTCGATGCGCCGCTCGCGCTCGCGTGGGCCGCGCATCGCGGGGTTCTCGAGCCGCGCCTCACGCGCCGGCTCGGGCGGAGGTGCGGCGGGAGTTTCGACTTCGGCCGGCGCCGCCGGGTGGAGCGGTTTGTATTCGAGCGCATCGACGAGCGCACCCGCGTCGC
Organism: Acidobacteriota bacterium; assembly: GCA_030857085.1. Taxonomy (GTDB): domain Bacteria; phylum Acidobacteriota; class Thermoanaerobaculia; order Gp7-AA8; family Gp7-AA8; genus QHVT01. The sequence continues at coordinate 2,480 of JALYOB010000696.1, forward strand.
CCATCACGGTGACGATGTTGCTCACGTCGGCCGGTGCGTTGTCGTGCGAGAGCGCGGAGACGAACTTCATCCGCTGATCGAGCTCGGTGCGAATGGTGGCGAGGCGCCGGTCCATCTGCTGCGTGAGGCGATCGGCCTCACGGCGATAG
>JALYOB010000245.1 GCA_030857085.1 Acidobacteriota bacterium
GACAGGGCCAAGCCTCCGCGACAGAGTTCGTTATCTCGCACGAGTGTCGCGGAGGCTTGGCCTGCAAGACGGGTCCGGGCCCGTGGGCCCGGCCGCCGGAGGCCCCCGTCGCGACCGCTTCACGCGTTCACCAGCTCACAAAACTTCCCCAGATCCACGTTCCCGCCCGACACCACCGCGACGACCGGTCCGTCTGTCTCTTTCAGCGCGGCGGCGACGCTCAGCGCGCCCGCACCTTCGGCGATCACGCGCACCTTCGAGGCCACGAGCTTCATCGCCGCCTTCACTTCATCCAGCGTGACCACCGTCGAGCCGTCCACTGTGTCGCGCAGGCGTTCCCACATGCGGGGGAAGATGCTCTTGCCGCCGGCGCCGTCGACGAACGAAACCTGCCATTGATCGAAGACCTGCGGCGACTTTGCGGCGAACGAAGCGGCGCCCGGCGCGGCCGTCTCCGGCTCCGCGCCCAACACCCGCACGCCCGGCGCGACTGCACGCATCGCGGAGCCGATTCCGGCGACGAGGCCGCCTCCGCCGATCGCGGCGATGACCGTCCTCACGTTCGGGAGGTCTTCGAGAATCTCCAGCGCCACCGTGGCATTGCCGGCCACGAAATCGTGATCGTCGAATGGATGGACGAACGTTCCTTCGACGCCCGGAAATGCGCGCTCATCCATCGCGCGCCAGCATGCATCGAACGGTGCTTTGACCAGCTTCGCGCCTAACGCGCGCATCCGCTCGACTTTCGTCTCCGGCGCGGTCTCGATCACCACCACCGTGCACGGCACTCCCGCCGCGCGCGCGGCGTACGCGACACCTTGTCCGGCATTGCCCGCGCTGATCGTCCACACTCCTTTGCTCCGCTCGTCCGGCGGCAGGAGCGCGACCGCGTTCGCCGCGCCGCGCAGCTTGAAGGCGTTGATCGGCTGCAGATTCTCGAGCTTGAGCCAGATCTCCGGGACGCCTTCCATTCCGTGCAGCAGACGAATGAGAGGCGTGCGCGTGATGACGCCGCTGATGCGCTCGCGCGCGGCGCGAATCTCGTCGATGGTCACAGGGCGGACGGGCGGCGGCGCAGTTGCTGACATGACCGCGATTGTAGTTGCTTGGCGCTTTGGAGTGCGGCGATGCCAATCGCCGCTTTCGCTTGCGGCGGAGCCGCTTCGTCGCGAGTCAAAGCGGCGACTTCGCGTCGCCGCACTCCAAAGCTGCGCGCAACCCTACAACGCGCCGGTCCGGCACGTTTCGTGATCGATCCGAATCCGCTATGGCAGAACAAACGATCAGCAATGCGTCAGAGAAAAACGTCAGTGAGCCCGAACGCTGGGTCTCGGTCATTTTCGGCAGCGCGCTCGCGGCCTACGGCCTCAAGATGCGCTCGCTCCCGGGGATCGCCGTCGCCGCAATCGGCGGCGCGCTCGTGCACCGCGGCGCGACCGGACACTGCATGGTTTACGACACGATGGGCGTGTCGACGGCCGAGGAGCAGGAGCGCAATGTGAGCGTGCCGTATGGACGCGGCGTGCGCGTCGAAAAGGCCGTCACCATCAACTCCACGCCCGAAGAGCTCTACTCGTTCTGGCGCAACTTCACCAACCTCCCCCGCTTCATGCACAACCTCGAATCCGTCGAAGTGCACGACGACAAACGCTCGCGCTGGGTCGCCAAAGGTCCGGCCGGATCGAAGGTTGAGTGGGAAGCGGAGATCATCAACGAAGTGCCGAATGAGCTCATCGGCTGGCGCTCGCTCGAAGGCAGCCAGATCGACAACGCCGGCTCGGTGCACTTCACCCGCGCTTCCGGCGGCCGCGGCACGGAAGTGAAAGTCGTGCTGCGCTACGACCCGCCCGCCGGCGTCGTCGGCGCCACCCTCTCCAAAATCCTCGGCGAAGATCCCGCGCTCAACGTTCAGGAAGATCTGCGCCGCTTGAAGATGCTCGTCGAAACCGGCGAGCTCGCGACGACCGATGGTCAGCCGTCAGGAGCAACCTTTCGATGAAAGCAGTCTGCTGGTGGGGCAAGAGTGACGTTCGCGTCGTCGACGTTCCCGATCCGAAGATTCTCAATCCGCACGACGCGATCGTCCGCGTGACGCTGACCGCAATCTGCGGCTCCGATCTCCATCTCTACGACGGCTACGTTCCCACGCTCATGCGCGGCGACATCCTCGGCCACGAGTTCATGGGCGAGATCGTCGAAGTCGGCGCCGACGTGAAGAAGCTCAAAGTCGGCGATCGCGTGATCATTCCCTTCCCCATCGCCTGCGGAAAATGCTGGTTCTGCAACCAGGGGATGTTCTCCCTCTGCGACAACACGAATCCGAACGCCTGGATGAACGAGGCTCTGAACGGTTACTCGACGGCGGGCATCTTCGGCTATTCGCATCTCTACGGCGGATACGCGGGCGGACAGGCGCAGTACGTGCGCGTGCCGTTCGCCGATACGAATCATCAGAAGGTGCCGTCGCATCTCTCCGATGAGCAGGTGCTGTTTCTCACCGACGTCTTCCCGACCGGCTACATGGCCGCGGAGAATTGCGGGATCCAGCCGGGCGACACCGTTGCGGTCTGGGGCTGCGGCCCCGTCGGTATCTTCGCGATCCGCAGCGCCTGGATGTTAGGCGCGGAGCGCGTCATTGCCATCGACCGTTTCCGCGAACGGCTCGAGCTCGCGGCCGCGGACGGCAAGACGGAGACGATCGATTACGGCGACATCGACGACGTCTTCGATCAGCTGAAAGATCTCACCGGCGGACGCGGTCCCGATCGCTGCATCGACGCGGTGGGCATGGAGGCACACGGCACGTTCGCCGATGCGATCGTCGATCGCGTAAAGCAGGCGCTCAAGCTCCAGTTCGACCGCGCACACGCACTGCGTCAGGCGATTCACTGCTGCCGCAAAGGCGGCACGGTCTCGATCCCCGGCGTGTACGCAGGCTTCATCGACAAGATCCCGTTCGGCACCGCCTTCGCGAAAGGTCTGACGATGAAGATGGGTCAGACGCACGTGCAGGCGTATTCACAGCAACTGCTCGATCGCATCGACGCCGGCCAGATCGATCCGTCGTTCATCATCACCCACCGCACGACGCTCGATCACGCTCCGGAGATGTATCGCATCTTCCGCGACAAGCAGGATCACTGCGTAAAAGTGGTCATGCGACCGAACTGAAAGTAGCGCGTGGCGAGTGGCGAGTTGCCCGGGCAGTCACGCCCGGGCGACAACGCCCTGGCAACGCGCCACGCGCTACTCGCCACTCCGCATACAATCCCCCGCCGAGGAGAAAACTCACCCATGCGTCTCATCACGCGCTCCGATTTCGACGGGCTCGTCTGCGCGGTACTGCTCAAACAGGTCGAGACCATCGACTCCGTCGAATTCGTGCATCCGAAAGACGTGCAGGACGGCAAAGTCAAAGCGGGCCGCAATGACATCCTTGCCAACCTGCCGTACGTCATGGGCGCGGGGCTCTGGTTCGATCATCACTCGAGCGAGATCGTGCGCAACGAAGACACCGTCAACTACCGCGGGCGCTTCGAGATCGCACCGTCTGCAGCGCGGGTCGTGTTCGACCACTACGGCGCGGAAAAGCTCGGCAAGTACGCGAAGCTCCTCGAGTCGGTCGATCGCTCCGATGCCGCGCAATTGACCATGGACGAAGTGACGAATCCGGGCGGCTGGATTCTGCTCTCGTACGTCATGGATCCGCGCACCGGCCTCGCGTATCACCACGACTACCGCATCAGCAATCGCGAGCTGATGATGAAGATGATCGACCTCATCGCGAACAATCCCGACACGCCGGAAGTCGTGCTGAACGACGCCGACGTCAAGGAACGCATCACGCGCTACTTCTCGCAACAGCAGGAGTTCGAGCGCGTCATGCGCGCGCATTCGCGTCTCGAAGGAAACGTCATCGTCACCGATCTCCGCGGCACCGGCGAGCCCCCGTCCGGCAATCGCTTTCTGATTTACACCATGTTCCCGACGGCGAACATTCAGGTGCGCATCTTCGACGGACGCAAAGGCGAATTCGTCGTTTGCGCGGTCGGCCACAGCATCTTCAATCGCACTTCGAACACGGACGTGGGGCGCCTCATGGCGCGCTACGGCGGCGGCGGACATCGCGGCGCGGGCACGTGTCAGTTGCCGGTCGCGGAAGCGGAGGCGAAGCTCGCCGAAGTCCTTCAGAGCGTGAAGCAGGACGGCTGACCGTGATGATCCCGAGCGTCGTGCCGTCCATCATCGGAGCCCAGATCGCGGCGGCCGAGCGTCGCCTCATCGGGCACTTTCGCGAGTCCGGCGCGACGAGCGCAGAGCGTGCGATCGCCTCCCCGGCCGAGCGCCACTTCGAATCGAAGCGGCTCGCGCACCTCGTCAGGCGAGGCGTGGTGATCGAGAGCGCGCCGGGCCGCTACTACCTCGATGAAGCCGCGTACGTCCGTCAAGCTTCCGCGCGGCGCCGCTCGGGCCTGATCGTGCTCTCGATCGCGCTGGTCGTGCTCGCGGTGCTGCTCGCGCTCGCAGCCGGCATGCGGCTCTGAGCTTTCTTCCAGCCGGCCGTCTGCACGAGCGCGACGCCCGCGAGAATCACGAACATCGCCGCAATCGAAACGCCGGTCAGCGGCTCGCTCAGAATGAGCCAGCCGAGAAACACCGCCACCACCGGGTTCACATACGCATACAGCGACGTATGGGTCGTGCTCATGTGCGCGAGCGCGAACACGTACGCGCTGTACGCGATGACCGAACCGAAGATGGTCAGATACGCGAGCGCGCCGAGCGTGCGCGGAGTGACCGCGAACTTCGGACCTTCGCCAATGACGAAGCCGGCGATCGTCACGATCAGGCCGCCGAACAGCATCTGCAGTGCAGCCGATGCGACGAGAGGCACGTGCGCCAAGTTGTACTTGCCGTGCGCGGAGCCGAGCTGCCAGCACATGCCGCCGATCTGAATCGCCAGCGCGCCTAACAGAAAGCCGACGCCGAACGTGCCGCCCGAGCCGCGCGGCGTCACGAGCATCGCCACGCCGCAGAAACCGATGGCCATGCCGATGCCGCTCTGCAGCGAAACCCGCTCTCCCGATTTCCGGAAGAGCTCGATGATCGCCATCCAGAAAGGTGCCGTTGCCACCAGAAGGGCCGCGATGCCGCTCGGCACCCACTGCTCGGCCCACACCACCGCCAGGTTGCCGACGCCGACCATCAGGAATCCGATCAGCGCGAGATTGCCGAGCGTGCGCGCGTCGCGCGGAATTGCATCGCCGCGCAGCTTCGAGATCGCCAGCATGACCAAGCCCGCGGCCGTGAAGCGCGCGCCGGTCAGAAGGAGCGGCGGAATGGTGTCGAGCGCGATGCGGATGGCGAGATAGGTCGTCCCCCACACCACGCAGACGATGGCAAAGGCGCCGTACGCCACTGCGCGTTCATGTTTCATCGCGCGGACTCCTTCCCGAGGTCGATGCCGCCGACCTTTTCGCAATGCGTTTCCATGACGATGGTCGTGCGCGTCGCGAGCGAGAGCGGCGACGCGGACAGCTGTTGCACGAGGGTGTTCAGCGCGCCGATCGACTCCGCGCGCACTTTGATGAGGTAGCAGTCGTCGCCGGCGACGGTGTGCACTTCGAGCACTTCGTCGCGCTTCATCAGCTCTCGGAACTTTTTCGCCGCAGTCGGCGAGAGCGTCGCCCCCCGCGCAGAAACGAACGCGGTGACCGCGCGCCCGAGTGCAGCCGGATCGACGACGGCGGTCGTCCCGCGAATGACACCCTGCCGCTCGAGCTTGTCCAGCCGGTCCGCCACCGCCGGCCGCGAGAGCCCGATCTGCTCCGCAATCTGCGCCGCCGGCGTGCGCGCATCCTTCAGAAGCAGCGCAACGATCCGATGGTCGAGCTCATCCAGGTCGACAGCCATATTGGCAATATGGCGACGGATCGTCGGAAAAGCAAGGGTGTGGCTGACGAAAAGAAGGTTACAGGTTGGTTTCGGCTTTGGGCGTTGGGCGCTAGGCGTTTGGGGATTCGCGCCCGAATGACATGGCACCCCAAGAGCCCAACGCCTAATGCCTTCGCGCGTTCGGCTACGAGCGTGCGGCGAAGATTGGCTGCGCGAACACGAACGCCTTCCGCGCCGCAATATGCACCTGCGGCCGCGGGTACCGGAACTCGCTCCGCTGCGTGGCCGCGTCCAGGAGATCGCGCTGCAGGTATTCGATCTTGATCGCACCTGCCGGATCATCTGCGAGGCGGCGCAGCGACGCGCGATTCAAGGCGATCGTCCGCAGCTTCATCCCCTCGCCGCGCACCGCATAGCGAATCGTGTCGCGCTCGGAAGAGAGCTCGCGTGCGACGCCAGCCGGCAGGACTCCCACGATCTGCTCCGCAATGCCGTTCTCGTCGTATTTTCTGCTCATCTTCACTTCCTCCGCACGTTTCGTTGTTCTGCTCTAATAGACGCCGGATGCGGAATAAAGTTTTGTCTTCGCGTGCGAACTCCCGGTGAACGCCCCGTCAAAGGTCGTTACATTCACCCCCCTCGGCAAGTCGGCTGAGGCGAAGGAGAACGAGTCGGTCCTCGACGTCGCCCGCCGCGCCGCCGTCCCCCTCGGCAACTCCTGCGGCGGCGTCGGCGTCTGCGCGCGCTGCCGCATCCGCGTGGTGAGCGGCGCTCAAAATCTCAGCCCCGCCACATCGATCGAATTGCGCTTCGGCGCCCCCCGCGGCTTCGCCGCCGACGAGCGGATGGCGTGTCAGGCCGTCGTCACCGGCGATTGCACCGTCACGACGACGTACTGGTGACGTGACCGGGGGCGTCGGGCGGCCGGGCCACGGGCCCGGAC
>JALYOB010000246.1 GCA_030857085.1 Acidobacteriota bacterium
GTCTTCGCCTCCGGCTGTCCGACAAAATCGATGCGCGCCGCCTCGGCTTCGATGACCTGCACGGCCGCGCCGGCGACCGGCTTGCCGTTCGCGTCGGTGACCACGCCGGAGATCGCAGTCCCGAAGAGCGGCAGAGCGAGAAGAGAAGAGAGAAGGAAGGCGAGCGTGCGCATGGTTTTGTAGCGGGGAGTCGCTACAGACCGATGTCCACGCTCCCCGGTGCAGTCACATCTACCACTTTTTCTTCGTATCCGGCAGCAATCACGCGGATGCGGTACTTCCCTTCGGCGAGCGAGAAGAGCATCGCGTCACCATCCGGAGTCGAATCGCCGCGAACCGGCACGGCTGCGCCCTCGCGCGTCGTGATCACGAGGTGCGCTTCGAGCGGCGTGCCGGTACGCGCGTCGAACACGCGCACGCGCAACGGCTCGATGCGCTGCAGTTCGAAGGTGAGCGTTGCGCCGCGGCCGTTGCCGAGCTGCAGCGGCTGCACACCCTGCGCGTAACCGCGCGCCCACGCGATCGCGCGATGCGGTCCTGCCGCGGCGGTCACGATGCGGAAGCGTCCCTCCCCATTCGTCACCGTCTCTCCCGCCATCGCCTCCGTAACCGCTGCGTCGGGAACGAGCGAAACATACACGCCGCGCATCGGCTCGTGCGTCGCGGCATCGGTGACCACGCCTTCGACGATCTGCTCGCGCAGTTCGATCTGGATCGTCTCGCCGCCGCGAATCTCGCGCACGCTCTGATACGGCGCGCCGGTCATCCCCTCGCTGGTCGCGAAAATCTGAAACGTCCCCGCGGCCGGCAACGCGATGTCGAATGCGCCGTCCGCGCGTGAATTGCCCGAGGCGGCGATGCCTCCTTCGGACATCATCACCACGCGTACGCCGGCGACGGCTTTTCCCTCTCTCGTGACGCGGCCGTTCACGCTGACGGCGCTGCCGAGGTCGAGATCGACGCGTTGCGGCTGGCCGGGGAGGAGCTCGACCTCTTTCTGCTCCGACGAACGGCCGCCGGTGGGCGACTCGACCTGCGCGACGATCGACACGCGTCCGGCTGGCGCCGACTCGATGCGGTAATTGCCGTTGTCGTCGATCATCCCTTCCGCACCGTCGTTCTCGCCGATGACGCTCACCGCGCGCCGCACGATTTTTCCGTCGAGCGTACGGGGAACGTTCGAGACCGTGCCGAAGACGATCGCGCGCGGCTTCGGATCGAGCGTGATCGCGAGCTCACGCGTGCGGCTCGGATCGACGTCGCGCACTTCGGCGTGCGCATCCTCTTTCATCGCGCCGATCGTGTAGCGCGCCGCCATCAGACCCTGCAGCGTGAAGTGCCCGTCCGCATCCGTGGTTGCGGACTGAAAGTCGCTGCCGATCGCGGAGGTCGTCGCGTTGATCTGCGCCTCCGCCACCGGCTTGCCGCCGCGTGTGACGACGCCTTCGAGCGTGAGCCCGCGGCCGAGGCGGATGTCGATGGTGGTGCCCGCATCGACGACGACGGCTTTGCGGAACGGCACGAATCCTTCCTTCCGCGCATAGAGCGTCACCGTTCCCGGCTCGAGGCCAGTGATGGTGAACGTGCCGTCTTCGGCGGAGCGGCCGTTGCCCGGCGCCACGCGTGCGGAGCGCAAACGGAGACGCTCGGGATCGACGCCGCTCGCGAAGATTTCGGCGCCCGCGATGGGCGTGCCGTTGTCGTCTGTGACGCGTCCGGTGATCTTCGCGCCGCGCTCCAGCGCGATGCGAACCTCGGCCGGCGCGCGTTCGCTCACGCGCACTTCCACCGGCTCGGACATCGTGAACCCGGTCGAGGCGGCGGTGATGCGATACCTTCCCGCGGACAGCGTGATGTTGAACGTGCCGTTGCCGCCGCGCTCCGCCCGCTCGAGGACGCGATTGGGGTTGCGAAGATCCTCGGGCGCATCGAGCGCCTCCAGCGTGTACACGAATTGGGGTACAGGCTCGCGCGTGACTGCATCGATGACCTGCCCGCGCAGCGTGCCGCTCGGCGGCAACGCGATGTCGAGACTGCCAGGCGCCTCCACTTCATAGTTGCTCTCGATCATCTCTTCGGACTTCATGAGGAGCAGGCGGTAGCGCTCCCGGGCGAGGCCGGTGAGCTCGAAGCGGCCGTCGGCGCCGGTGGTCACCGGCGTCTGCCGCATCGGGATGTCGGTCATGAGCACGACGTGCACGCCCGCCACGCCGACCTCTTTGCGATGCACGCGGCCGCGAATCGTGAACGATGGCTCGAGCGCGATGTCCACCGTGCCCGCTTTCCCGATCTCCTGCTGCACCGCGCGCAGCTGAAACCCTTCCGCTTCGGCGGCAAAGTCGTACGTTCCGGCGACGAGCTGCACGAGCGCTTCCCCGCTCGCGTCGGTGCGGATGGCGCGGTCATCGAGCGGCGGAAGCAGCAGCAGCCGCATGTCGCTGAAGGTGGTCGTCTCCTCGGCATTCGCGAATGCGAGCCGCGCGTTCGGCAGCGGATTGCGTTTGGCGTCGAGCACGCGAGCGCGGACGGCGATCATGCGCGGCAGTGTGATGTCGACGCGGCGATCGCCTTCGATGCGGAACGGTTTCGAACGGACGGTCACGCTCTTTGGCGGCGTGACGGCGACGTTCGCCTGCGCAGCCGGTTCGTACGGCGGCGCGGCGATCGCGTACGTGCCGTCGCTGGCGGTGCGCACGAATGCATCGCTCGCGAACTCGAGCGACGAGCGCCCCTCGAGCACGATCTGCACATGCGCGTTCGGAACCGGCTTCTCATCGGCATCGACGACGCGGCCGGAGATCGTCGGCGCAAGCGTCAATGCGATGTCGGCGGTCGCGCTGCGCTGTTTCGTCAGATCGACGGGCATTCCCTCGTAGTCACGGCCCGTCTGCGTGAGGCGCACGCGCGGCGTGAGTCCTTCGCCGATGCTGACGCCGGTGCGGAGCGGCCGGAGGCCGCGCGCGACGTACACGCCTTTGGCATTGGTGATCACGCGCTCGTTCACCGACTCCTGGTAGATCTGCACCGGCGCGTTCGCGAGCGGTTTGCCATTGAGGGTGACGGTGCCGGTGAGGGTCGCCTCGCCGCGCGGCACGTCGGCGTTTCGTTTCGGCTCCACTTCGATGTCGGCGCCCGAATCCCGCTCCGCCGACGCAAACTGCGGATGAATCACCATCCGATGGCGCGCCCAGAAACGCGGGTCGGGCACGCGGTACCTGCCGTTCGCGTCGGTGGCCGCGCCGTACTCGACGTCGATGGCGCCGAGCCAGATCACATACGCATCCGCAACGCCCTTGCCGCGCGCGGTGACGCGCCCTTCGATCACCGCCGCGCGCTGCAGGCTGACGACGAGCGACGTCTCGCCGCTGATCGCGCGTGCGACTTCCGGCGCGTAGCCTTCCGCGCGGACGTCGACGTCGATCACGCCGTCCGGAAGTCCGGAGAGCTTGAACGCCCCCTCGCTCGTTTTCGCCGTGGCGACCGCGGTGCGCGGCGCACGCTTCTGCCGCCGCGCCTGCTGATCGGCGGACGACTCGGGGAGGTAGGCGGAGATCGTCGCCGCGACCGGCGTGCCGTCGGGCGCGTACACACGGCCGGCGACATCGGCGGCGAATGCGCGCATCGCGAGGAGCGAGGCGAGGAAGGCGATGACAGCTCTCATGATCAATGGAATGCGACGCTACACGCGCCGCACTCCACTGTCATGCGCGCAGCGTCACACGTTCACCAAATTTTTCCGCGACCGCGGCCATCATCCCCTCGGTCGCAGCGTTGATGGTCTCTCCCGTCAGCGCTTCCTCGGAGAGGTATTCGATCTCGAACGTGATCGCGCGCGCGGCAGGCAATTCGAAGTGGTCGACGATCCGGATCTCGCGCAGGAAAGCCGGGCCTCGGGACGCGAGCGCATCCCGCACCTCGGCCGCCGTGACTCCGGACGGAATCGCATACGCGACGTTGCGGACCACCGCCTGCCGCGTCGGCGGCTCTGCATAAACGCGGGGAATGGGCGTGGTGAACAGCGCCGGAGCTTCGATTTCGAGATAGACGGGCCGCTGCCGTTTGATGTCGAAGCGCTGCAGAAGCAGCGGATGCAATTCGCCGAAGATGCCCACGACGCGACCGTCGAGCCAGATGCCTGCGCAGCGGCCGGGATGGAAGAACTGCGCGAGGCGATGCTCGCTCGCGGAACCGGTGCGGAGGTCGACGCGCAATTCGAGCCGCAGTTGCTCAATCAGTCCTTTGAGGTAAATCGCGTCGGCGGGACGTCCTTTGTCCGCCCAGAACGGGCCGCGATCGCGGCCGTTGGCGAGCGCCCAGAGAGTCGCCTGTTCATTACAGACGCCGTTTTCCGCGTTGGCGTCGGGCAGAAAGACGCGCGCCCATTCGTACATCTTCACGGCGGCGTTTTTCAGGTTGATGTTCGTGGCGAGGGCGTCGAGCGCCTGACCGACAGTCGTATTGCGCAGGAGCGAGTAGTTCTTCTCGATCGAGTTCTGCGTCTCGACGTGCGGCCACAATGCGTCGCCTTCCGTGAGGCCGAGGCGCTCGCGCATGCCGCGGCCATAGAAGCTGTCGGTGAAGATTTCGTAGAAGCCTTCCGCGACCAGCAATTCGCTCGTGCGCGCAATGACGTTCTCCGCGTGCGACGGCAGCGCGCCCATGCTCACGTGCGGCAGCGTGACCACGGTGTTGTTGTAGCCGACGCTCTTGAGCAGCTCTTCCTGAATGTCCGCTTCGAACACGACGTCCCACAGACGATGCGGTGGCACTGTGACGCGAAGCGTGTCGTCGCCCGGCTCGACCGCAAAGCCATAGCGCGTCAAACGCTCCGCCATTTCCAATGCGGTCAATGGCGCGCCAATGAAACGCTGGGTGCGCGCGACGTCGACGTCGATAACGCGATTGGGATTCTTCCACTCGCCGGCCGTGTGGCAATTGCCGACGCGATAGCCACAATGCTCTTCGAGCAGATACGCCACGCGCGCCGCGCCAATCACGGGCAGTGACGGATCGCCGCCGCGCATGAAGCGCGCGGCCGCGTCGGTGGCCTGATTGAGCTGGCGTGAGGCGATGCGAATGGCCACCGGATCGAACGTCGCCGATTCGAGGAGAATGCGCTTCGTTCCTTCGCGTACGGCCGATTCTTCACAGCCGATCACGCCCGCGATGCCGAGGATTTTGGCGTCGTCGGCGATGACGAGGGTGCCTTCCGGAATCTCGACCGGCTCGGGCGTGAAGAGCATCCACGCCTTTTCCCCTCTACGCGAAGTGCGAACGGTGATCGGACCTTCGATCTTGTCCGCGTCGAATGCGTGGGTCGGCTGGCCGAGATCGAGGTTCGTGACATTGGAGGCATCGACCGGAGGGAGGGTCGAGTGCATGTCGGCCGCGAGCATCGGCGCGACGATTTCGCGCGGCAGCGCATTGTTGCCATTTTCCGGCGCGAACAATTCCGTGAGCGTATAGACGAGACACAACGGCGTCTCGATCCGAATGCGCGTCGCGTCGCCCGGCTGCGTCTCCAGTTTGCGCACGCGCGGGTACTTCAAGGGCGCGCCGGTGCGGCCGCTCACTTCGCGTGCAATGCCGCCGTACGCATAGTGATCGCCGCGATTGGCGAGCAGCTCGACATTGAAGACCGTGCCGTATTCGTTCGTGTCGGCGGTTTTGACTTCGATGCCGGTGTCATCGAGCAATTCGCGAATGTCGCGAGTCGAAGAGGGGAGGTCGATGTGTTCCCGCAGATGTTCGATGAGGATCTTCACAGGCCACCTCGCTTGATGGTGCGATGGACGCGAAGGTCCTGTTCATAGAGCGGCTTGATCGCGCGAATGCCCGCTGCCTGCGCTGCAATGCGGCTGATGCCGAGACCGAATGCAATGCCGCTCAGTTTCGTATGGTCATAGCCGAATTCAAGAAACACCTTCGGATGCACCATCCCCGCGCCGAGAATGGTCACCCAGCCCCCGCCGCCACAGGCGCGGCAATTTTCGTCTGCGCCTTTGCAGACCGCACACTGAATGTCCATGCCGACAGAGGGCTCGGTGTAGGGGTAATACTTTGGTTTGAAGCGGAACTTGTGCTGTGCGCCATAAACCGAGCGGGCGATTTCGAGCAGCGTTCCTTTGAGATCGCCGAAGGTCAGCCCCTCTTCGATCCAGATCCCTTCGAACTGGTGAAACATCGCCAGGTGCGTCGCGTCGACCGCTTCATTGCGATAGGTGCGGCCGGGCGAGACGACTTTGATCGGCAGCGGCGGCTTCGATTGAAGAACGCGCGCCTGCACAGTGGTCGTATGAGAGCGGAGCAGGAGATTGTTCGGCAGCCAGAACGTATCCTGCATGTCGCGCGCGGGATGGTTTTCGGGGATGTTGAGTGCGTCGAAGTTGTAATACGGCGACTCGACTTCAGGACCTTCGGCCAATGTGAATCCGAGGCGGCGCATGACGTTCATGCAGACCTCATTGACCTGCGTGAGGGGATGCATCGCCCCCCGCTCCTGCGCCACGCCCGGCATCGAGAGGTCCTGCCATTCCGCCTCGATCTGCTTTGCGACCGCGGCGTTTGCAATGCGCGCCGATGCTTCGTCGAGCTCGCGCTCGATCGCCTGCGCCGCGTCATTGACTGCCTTGGCGAATGTCGGCCGCTCTTCGGCAGACATCCCGCCGAGGGATTTCAGGGCGGTTTTGACATAAGACTTCTTGCCGAGGAACTTCGTGCGCAGTTCCTGGATCTGCTCGGGAGATTGCGCGCTCGCGAGCTCGGTTCGGAACGCGGTCAGGGTTTGTTCGAGTTCAGACATGTACATGGGGTTTTCTTTTAGTGTCAT
>JALYOB010000028.1:0-10062 GCA_030857085.1 Acidobacteriota bacterium
ACAGACCCCCAGTCAAAGCGGCGCCTGGCGTCGCCGCACGCCAAAAAAAACATCGACACGGTTTTGCGAGTTTTGTGGCGGAATTGCGTAGCGCCGCAAAGCGGCATTACACTCCCCCGCCTCGAACGATGGCCACGGCAAAACCGGAGATTTCGGCGGCGGAGTTGGAGACGCTCATTCTCGACGTCGTCGCGCGCGAAGCACGTCCTGTCACTGCAACGGAAATTCATCGCGCGATTCCGAAGGCGCTCCGCCCGGCGGCCAAAGCGGTTTCGCCGATCGTCGCCACGCTCGCACAGACAAAGCGCCTCTTTCGCAGCGGGCGCCGTTATGCGGCGACTCCCGATCGCGCATTGCACGAACGCATCGTGCGTGCGGTGGAGGGCGAGGCGCTCACCGCCGCCGAGATCGCAAAGAAACTCCGCACCCCCGCCACTCGCGTGCGCGAGACAGTTCGCGAGCTCCTCGCTTCCGGCGAATTGCACGCCTATCCCAAACAGCGCCGCGTCGTCCGCTATGGAGCGCATCCGCCGACCGCCGTCGATTTATTGCGGCCGGAGCTCGCGACTCTTCTCACCACAGCCGCAAAACTCGGGCTCGACGAAGCCACTGCGAAAGACGCGTTACGCACTTTGCTCGGTGACGCCACAATGCCGCGCGAGCGCGATCCGATCGTTGCTGCAATGCTCGAGCTCAATCCGCAGGCGCGCAGCGGCGCATTGGTTTATGTGCCGCACCTGCGCACCGCACTGGCGGACTCGTATCACGACAAATCCTCGTTCGACCGCGCCATTCTCGGCCTCCTGGCCCGTGGCAAAGTCGAACTGCAATCGCACCCCACCCCTTCGCTCCTCGCTCCCGCGGAACGGGAAGCGATGATCGAAGACGGCCGCGGCGGCTATTACAGCGTCATCGGCCTGCGCTGACTGGAGACCCCATGCCCGACAACGTCCGGATTCTGCGCAGCACGCTCCGCAATCCCTTCATCCAGAACCGTGTCGACAATGCATGGGACGCCCGCTCGATGGCGGCCGACGTGCCGTCGATCAATGACAGCGCGTTCCAGCACGTCATGCGCACCATCCGCGAAGTGCGCGAGACGAAGCGCTCGCACGCACTGCTGCTGGCCGGCGAGCCGGGATCGGGAAAAACGCACCTCCTCAATCGCGTCCGTCAATGGATTCAGCAGGACGAGCGCTCGTGGTTCGTCTACATCCTTCCCATTACCGCGCCCGACCGCGTTTACCGCGACCTGCTGCAGGCGACCGCGGGCGATCTCACCCGCTCCGCTCCGGAAACGCACGGCGTCAATCAACTGGCGGTTTCCGTGGCGCGCCTCTTCATGTCGGACATCCATGCGCCACTGCGCGACATCGCGACGTGGTGGCAGCGCGTGCACGAGAAATACTCCGATGGCGATTCATTGACGGAGTTTCTCCTCAAAGGCCTCGACACGTTCGTCGTGGCATTGGGGCTCGACAGCTCAGTCGTGCGTGTGATTGCGCAGTTCCTCGCCGGACGCAATCGCGCCTCCGCACGCGACTGGCTCCTCGGCCGTTCGCTGCCGGAAGAGACGCTGACCACGCTCGGCGTGCGCTTCAATGCCGACGAGGAATCGACGGCACGCGACACCCTCTCCACCCTCATCCGCCTCGGCAGTGAGTTCTTTACCGTCGTCCTCGCCTTCGACCAGATCGAAGGATTGCAGATCGATCCCGACGACCGCACTGCATTGCTCGCGTTCGGCCATGCGCTCGCGCAGCTGCTCGGCACGCACGGGAACCTGGCGGTCATCACCTGCGCGCAGGTGTATTTCGTCGCTCAATTGGACGCAATCCTCGGCCGCGCATTGTTCGACCGCGTCGGCGAGCGGCAATCGCGACTGAGCCTCCTCACGGTGGAGCAGGCAAAGGAGCTCGTCAAACGACGTCTGCGCACGGACACAGACGTCGAACAGGTGCGCCTCTACGAAAAGGTTCGCGACGCCGATCCATTGTGGCCGCTGAAGACCTCAGAGATCGAGATTCTCGCCACGCCCCACGTCAGCGCGCGCACGCTGCTCACCCGCTGCCGCGAGCTCTTCGACGCATGGCAGGAACGCACCGAAGAACCATCGCCCGCGCCGAAGGCTTCCCTGCAGGACACCTGGGATGCCGCACTGGAAGAAGAGCGTCAGCGCCCGACGTCCGTAGTCGACGAAGGGGTGATCATCGACGGCCTCATTCGCGCCACCGCCACAGAACGGGTCAAGGCGGAACGGGCGACGAAGATCAAAGACATCGACGTCATCATTCAGCGCGAAGGTGGTCCGGTCGCGGTGGCGGTCTGTAATACCGAAAACATGACCAGCCTCGCCTCCCGTCTGAAGCGGCTGCGGGAGATGCAGTCGCAGAATCGCTTCCGTGAACTGGTGGTCATTCGCGATCAGCGACTGCCGATCAAAGCCACCGCCAAAGCCGCACAGCAGCGTTTGCGCGATCTTTCCGACGCAGGCGCGCGCGTGGTGCGCCTCAGTGCAGAAGCGTATGCCGCATTGGCCGCCTTGCGCAGACTGCTGGCCGACGCTGCAGCGGGCGATCTCACGCTCAATGGCGAACCGGTGCAGCCGGAACAGTTGCGGACCTGGCTCGCGCAGCACGCGCCCGCCGAACTTCTGGAAGTGGTGAAGACGATTGCCGGCGCACCCGCCGATACGCCAGTCGAACAACAAACCGTGGAACGGGTGCAGGAGCTGCTGGAAGGCCGATGGATTGTGCCGCTCGATGCGATTGCGAGCGACGCCAAACTTTCCATTGAAGACCTGCGCGACCTGACCTCGCGCGAAAGCGCGGTCTTTGGCGTCATCAGCGGTGACCGCGATCTTCTCTTCCTTCGCAGCAGCGCAGTCCGGAGAGCGTAACCATGGCTCGATTGCTCAGCGTTTCTGAAGTGCGCGACAGTGTTTATTGGGCGGCCGGTGGTCCGCGTTCCGCCGGAAACGGCTCGCGCGCCCTCCCCCTCCTCGGCACGCTCTTTCATCAGACCTTCGCCGGATTGACCAGTGCGGATGAGCGGGTGAATCTCGTGCGTCCGCTCGAACGCGCTGACGCCACACCCGAGTCATGGCGCAATGAGCTCGCCTCGCATGCGTACGCATGGCATGTCGCGCCGCGGCTCGAAGAGCACCAGGCCGAATTGCAGGGCGAGTCGACCGCCGTCGCGTCGTACTGGGACGCGGTGCGCAATCTCACCGGCTGGCTCGCCGATCTGATGTGGGAACAGCGCGCCGCCGGACGCGCACTCGAAGAAGCGCGTGCGCAGGTATTCGCCGCGAACGAAGAGGAAATCAGCGTCACATTAGAGGACAACACCTGGTCCGCCCCCGTCACAGTGACCGGCCGCATCGACGCGCTCCTGCGGCAGCCGCGATCGGGCGCATTGTGCGCACTGGAACTGAAATCGGGCAGAACGGCACCCGAGGCGGATGCTTGTCAGGCGGCGTTGTACAGGTTGTTGCTGAAGAGCGATGACGTGGCGTTGCTCTCCTTCAAGCCGGAGCCGCACGAACAGCGCTTCGCCTCGGATCAATTAGCCGACGCACAGAAGAAAATCAAAGCGCTCATCGGCCGGCTCGCCGGAGTGATCGAAGAGAAGCCGAAGAAGAAAAGCGAAAGCGAAAAGCCGGCTGCGCGATCGGATGCACAATCCACAACCGGGCAGCGCATCATCGACGCATTGCGCGATTTCGGGGTCGGCGTGAAGCTCGACGGCGAGCCGCTGGCGGGGCCGGCATTCGTCCGTTATTTCGTCGACACCGATCCCGGTGTGCGGCCCGACCGCATTCCGCAGCTTGCGACCACCTTGTGGACGCGCCTCAAGACCAACGAATGCCCGCAGATTTCCATTGAGCGGGGCCGCGTGGTCATTGACGTCGAACGGCCGGACCGGCAGACCGTCTACTGGCGCGATCTGCGCGATCAGCTGGCGAAGCCGTCGAAGGCCGGCACGTCGCGCTTTCCGGTCGGCGTGGCCATTGACGGCACGCTGCATTGGGCGGACTTTGCGAAACCGCAGGATTCGCACATGCTCGTCGCCGGCACCGCCGGCAGCGGCAAGAGCGAATGGCTGCGCGCCGCGATCGCCAGTCTTCTCGCGCAGAACACGCCCGCCACACTCAAGCTGCTGCTCATCGATCCGAAGCGCACCGCGTTTCACGCATTCGAAGACTCTCCCTCGCTTTACGCGCCGGTGGTTTATCCCGATGACACCCAAATCGCGCCGCTCTTTACGCAGCTGATCGACGAAATGGAGCTCCGCTATCGCACGATCAGCGAGGCGGGCGTGGCCGATCTCGCGGCCTACAATGCCGCGAATGATCCGTTGCCGCGCATCGTCTGCTTCTGTGACGAATACGCCGACCTGATCATGGCCGATCCGAAACAGCGAAAGGAAATCGAGCGCCTGGTCGGCCGTCTTTCCGCCAAAGGACGCGCAGCGGGCGTGCATCTCGTATTCGCCACGCAGCGTCCGTCGCGGGAGGTGGTCAGTGGCGTCATCGACACGAACCTCATGGCCCGCGTCTGTCTGCGCGTCGTGAAGCCGGCCGAATCCGCCATCGTCCTTGGGGGCGAGCGCGGAGCCTCCTCCCTCCTCGGCCGCGGCGATCTCCTCTTCAAAGACCTCGGCGCCGCCATCCGTCTGCAATCGCCGTATGTGGAGGACGCGGAGCTCGACGAGCTGCTCGCACGCTGATGCCTCCGCCGCCTACGCCGCGCCTCGAATTCCGCCGCTGGACGCAGGACGATCACGCGCTTGCGTCCTCATTGTGGTGTGATCCCGAGGTCATGCGATTTCTCGGCGGGCCGTATACGCAGGAGGAAATCGCGGCGCGTATCGAGCGCGAGCTGGCCAATGATGCCGAATACGGCATTCAATACTGGCCGCTCTTTACACGGCAAACCAATGAATTCGCCGGCTGCTGTGGCCTCAAGCCGTACCAGCCGGAGGAGCGGTTTCTCGAGATCGGCTTTCAATTTCGGCCGCCGTACTGGGGCGCGGGATATGCGTCCGAGGCGGCGCGGGCGGTGATTGACTACGCGTTTTCGACGCTCGATGCCGCCGCGCTCTATGCAGGCCATCATCCGGAGAACGATGGTTCGCGCGGATTGCTGACGAAGCTCGGCTTTACACAGACGGGCGTTCATTTCTTTGCGCGCACAGGGCTCGATCACCCGTGGTGGGAACTGCGCCGCACATAAGACACCTTTCCGGTCCTTGAATGCCGCGCTCCATTGCCGGACCATTTTCCGATGGTCGCGACGATCCGGAGCAAAGCCGTCGACTCGTCGGTCCTGGCGACGGTCGGCTATGACAAACAGCGCCGCGTCCTCAAAGTGCGCTTCCGCAACGGACGCATTTACTACTACCTCGACGTCTCCCCCGCCGAGCATGCGGCGCTCCTCGCCTCGACGTCGATCGGGAAGTACTTCAACGAGGTGATCAAGCCGCAGCACCGGGCGGTGCGCGTGCGGGCCGAACCCGCCAAATGACGAAAGCACGCGCGGCCGCTCGCGCTTAACTTCACTCCTTTGCAACCGCCCACCCTTCGGCACCTCCTTCTTTCCGGTCGCGCCGCGCACCGCGAGTCGGGTAACGTCCGCCGCTCAACTGATCGGGAGGACGTACGAAGTGCTGTTCCGAGACGCGGCGAACGCATTCATCCGCCACTGCCAGTCCATCCGGAAGCTTTCGCCCCACACCATTCGCGCGTACGAGCTCGATCTCGCGCGATTCGCGCAATTTCACGGGAAACGCGGCCTCATCGCGTGCGACAAGAGCGTGATTCACGACTACGTCCGCCACCTCTTCGACGCACGATCGCTCAAGGAATCGAGCGTCAAACGCCACCTCGCCACGCTGCGCTCCCTCTTCCGCTGGGCGGAGGAAGAAGGGCACCTCACCGAAGATCCGTTCCGCGGCGCGCGCATTCGCATCCGCATGCCGAAGCGCCTGCCGCGCGTCATCGCCCGTTCCGACCTCCGGCGCCTCCTCGTGCACGAGCAGCCGCACACATTCGCAGACCTCACCGCCTACGTTGCGACCGAGCTCCTCTTCGCGACGGGCATGCGCGTGAGCGAGCTCGCGAGCCTGCTCGATGCGGCGGTCGACGTCGACGACGGCACGATCACCATCATCGGCAAAGGGAATCGCCAGCGGCGCGTGTTCGTCCCCGACGATCTCAAATCACTGCTGCGCGATTACCGCACCGCGCGCGATCGCGCCGCCTGCGGGGCCGACACATTTCTCGTGAATTCACGCGGCGACGCGGCGAGCCCGCAGATGATCCGCCGCCTCATTCGCATTCACGGCGAACGCAGTGCAGTGCGCGACCGGGTGACGCCGCACATGTTCCGCCACTCGGTCGCGACCTATCTCCTCGAGGAAGGTGTGGACATCCGCTACGTCCAGCGCCTCCTCGGCCACCGCAGCATTTCCACTACAGAGATTTACACCCACGTCGCGGATGCGGCACTGAAGGTGCGCATTACAGAAAAACATCCGCGACGCGGCATTGTGAGTTGATTTCTAGAACTTGCCGCGTACCGCGAACGAGAAGATCGGTCCGATCTGCCGGTGGCGGTCTTCAATGAATTCGACCGTCCCGGTGCGGCGGCCGGTATAGACCGTGCGATCCCAGAAACTATCCGCCGCAAAGAGGTTGTACAGACCGGCGCGAACGGTGAGGCCGTACACGTTCTTGTTCTCCACGTACAGATTGCCCCAGATCGGCCCTTCCCACTGACGGCCCACTTCACTGAGACGGTAACTGAGCGCGTAATACTCGTACGAAGCACCGGCGCCCCAGGCCCAGTTCGAATTGGTGATGTCGTGGCGAACGTCGATGCTCCCCGCGCGCAGAAGACTGCTGCTGATCTGGCGCTGCTCGCCCGTCAGCGGATCTTCGACCTGACTGTCCTGGAACTGCACACTGGCGTCGACGCGCGCACCGCGCCAGCCGAAGCGGTCGAGATTGAGCGTGCTGCGCGATTCGATTCCGTACACCGTCGCCCGATCGAGATTGCCCGGCGATTCGGCCGTCGCACTGACCGGGATGTAATCGATGACGTCATCGATCATCCGGCCATAAAGCCGCAGCGTGGTCGAGCCGAGCGTGCCGAGGTTGCGGACGCCTTCAATGTCGAGATCCCAGCTCTGCTCCGGAACGAGATCGGGATTCGCGCCGGTTTCGACGTCGTCGCGCAAGTTCACGGACGCAAGAAAATCATAGAAATTCAGCTGACCGACGCGGCGTGCGAGCTTGAAGTTGACGTCGGTATGCGGCGACATTTTCCACGCCGCGGACAACTCCCCTTTCGGCCGGTAAAAGGTGCGCGTCGTGCCGCCCGCGCCCACCTGCTCCAATTGCGAATATTCGCCGCCCGCGAGCAGCTTCATTGTCAGAGTCGACGTGACCGGACGTCCATAGCTGCCGGTGATTTCATAGCGGTCTTCCTGCACGCTTGCCGTTCCGCCGGGCAGCGGCACTTCTTCGAACGTGCCGGCGTCATTCCGCGCGAACAACCGCGACGCATTGTCGAGACTATTGAACGCCGCCTCGGCAGAAAACTGCCATTCCGCCGCCCGATCTTTCCACCGGTATTCCGCGCGGCCAATGCGTTCCGCTTCCGTTCCGTTCTGCCGGAAACGATCCCCGACGGTCGACGAACCGTCGGCCATGCGCGTAATGACGGTGGTCTCGCTCGGACTGTCCGTCCCCCGTCCGACGCCGATCAGCTTCAGACGCCCTTTGCCGAGCCCGAATTCGTAATCAGCACCGGCCTCGTAATTCGAGCTGTTCTCGTCGATCGTCACAGTGCGGCGGCGATCGCCATTCAATCCATTGCGGCGTCCCTCTTCGAGATAATCGAAATACGTGCGACGGTAGGACAGATTGAGATTGCCGATTTCGCCATGGAGACCGCGATAGACGAAGCGGCTGCTGATGCGCGGGCGATCGGTATTGGCGTGCCAGTCTTCGTCGCGATTCTCAATGAGTGTCCGGTTCGCGCTGAAAATCTCCGTCGGCCCGCCGGCACCGCTGCGATTGCCGTTGTTGTCGAGACCAAACGTGTACTCCACCCGCCCTTTTGTGCCGCCAATCGAAACGTCAAAGCGGGTGAACAGCGGATCGGTGTAATACGAGCGGAATTCGGGACGATACGAAAACTGGCCGCTGATGCCGCGCGAACGCGTAATGACGTTCGCGACCTGACCGGACAAACCGGGGATGTTCAGCGTCGCGCCGTCGACGATTTCGATGCGCTCGACGTTACTCGCCGGAATGCGTCCGAGCTCGGTCACGACGTCGTTCGACTTGCCGGAAATGCGCTGGCCGTTGATGACCACGTTGCCGGTGGCGACGCCAAGGCCGCGTTCCTGGTCTTCCTGCTTGATGGTGAAGCCGGGGACGCGACTGAGCATGTCCAGCGCCGTGCGCGGAACGAAACGGGCGAAATCGGCGGGGACGTACGTTCGGGCCGATTCAGCGGGAGCCGCCGCCGGCGTCTGCGCGTCGAGCGAGAGAGGAGCGTACAGCAAGACAAACAGCAGCGAGACGATCAGGGCTCGGCAGGTCATTCGTTCCTTCCGTGGTTCGCGATGTGCTGGTGCTTTGTGTGTCATACGGCGCAATCGCAACCGGGTTAGCAGCGGCTCGTCGATTTTCGATACGGGCAACATACGACTCCTTTCGTAGCTGTCAACGAAAAACTTCGTAGAAGGTTTCACGATGTCTCGCTCGCCGTGTTGATCGACGCGATGAGCGGCGAAGGTGAAGACAGCAATGAAGGGGACGTTGCCGCGGTAGAATCCCGCCCCAAATGAACCGCTCGCTCATCCTCACTGCTCTTCTGCTCGCCGCCTGTGCACCCGCTGCGGACTCGGATCGTGCGGCGACCGAACCTGCTACGGCGCCTGCTGCAACGAGCTCCGCGAATGCTCCGGCGGCAACGCCGGCCGCGCCGCAGGGGGACACGTTCCGGATGCCGGCGAATCTGCAGACGACGTCTTCGGGATTGCAGTATTCGGTCGAGCGGCCCGGCAGCGGCGCGAAGCCGCAGGCGGGACAGACGGTGACCGTGCATTACACCGGCTGGCTTACGGACGGCACGAAGTTCGACAGCTCGCGCGATCGCAATGAACCGTTCGAATTTCCGATTGGCCAGGGCGCGGTCATTCGCGGCTGGGACGAAGGCGTTGCGGACATGCAGATCGGCGAGAAACGCGTTCTCGTCATCCCGCCGTCGCTCGGCTATGGCGAACGTGGCGCGGGCGGCGTGATCCCGCCGAATGCGACGCTGGTGTTTGCGGTCGAATTGCTCAGCGCGCGCTGAGCAATTACGCCGTCCGGCTTCGCTCGCGAATCAACAGATCCAGCCGCACGTCCTGCAGCCTCTGTAACGCCTCGGCCGCGGTCTGCGGACGGGCATACAGGTCTTTGTGCAGGCACTGCATCACGAGGTCGCGTAATGCGTCCGGCACGAACGGCGGCAGCGGATCAGGAGTGCGCTCGACGATCTGTGCGAGCACGGCCATCACATTGTTGCCGGTGAAAGGCACGCGGCCCGCGAGCATTTCGTACAGCACGACACCGAAGCTGTAGATGTCCGAACGGTGATCGATGATCGCCTCGCCGCGCACCTGCTCGGGCGAAAGGTAGTGCAGCGTGCCGACGAGCGCACCGGGGCGGCGGATCGGATCGGTCGCATCGCCGTCGCCCGACAATGCCGAAACGCCGAAGTCGAGCACCTTCACCACCGCGTCTTTGCGGATGGCGATGTTCTCCGGCTTCACGTCGCGATGCACGAGCCACGCTTCATGCGCCGCCTCGAGCGCGCTCGCAACCGCACAGCCGACTTCGACCACTTCGAGGCTGGTCATCGGCCCATGCTCGACGCGCTGACGCAGCGTTTCGCCTTCGACGAGCTCCGTGGCGATGTACTGCACGTCGCCCTCACGGCCGACGTCGTACACCGTCACGACGTTCGGGTGATTGAGCAGCGACGCGGCGCGCGCCTCACGCTC
>JALYOB010000028.1:10072-15226 GCA_030857085.1 Acidobacteriota bacterium
ACGAACCTCCGCCGCCGAGGTGATGGAGAACGCGATAACGGCCGACGCGAAGTACGTTCATGAGCGCAGGCGGACAATGATGCAACCGGGGCGCCGGATGCGTGAGCCGCGTCACGTCCGGAAGGAATTCCGTACACGCGCACTCCTGCCAATAATTATGCGCCGATAGGCGTGACGAAGATCCAGACCGCCGGTTTTCCCGCGGCGTTGTAGATCATCCGGATGCGCACCTCGCGCGTGCCCGCAGGAAAGCGGAACGTGAAGTCGAACACTTCACTGAGCTCGCGCCGCTCGACGCCTGCCTGAAATGCACCGAAAAAACGCTTCACGCGCGTACACGGCGCGACTTCATGAAAGAAGTTCTTCCCGACGACATCCTGTGCCGACCGGCCGGAAATCCGCTCCTCGGTTTTGTTGTACGCGAGCACCGTCCCCTCGGGATCGAGCTGGATTGCGCCGAACGGCAGCGCATCGAGCTCCGCCGCGGTCATGCGTCCAATCTCCCCCACCAGCGACTCCGGATCGACTTCAATGCGCGTGACGGCCATGGTTACTTCCTTTCCTGCACAAAAACCCACACTGTCGCGGTGGCGGCGCTGTAATAGAGCGTCACGCGCACATTGCGCGGCGCCATCCGGAATTCGAATCTGTAATCGAAGGACGCGTTCAATGCGCCGCTCTGCACGCCTTCACTGAAGCGTCCATAGAACTCGCGCACGTTCGTACATGGCGCGACCTCATTGAAGAAATTGCGGCCAATGGTGTCGGGCGCGCGGCGATTGGAGAGATTGGCCTCGTATTCATTGAACTGCAGAATCCTGCCGTCGGTGTCGAGCTGAATCGCGCCGAACGGCAACGCGTCCAACTGCGCATTGGTCAGTGCGTCGGCCTGCGTGAGAATCGATTCCGGTTTCATCCCACCACCTCATCCGGTTTGCCGAACAGCCACCCTTGCGCGAGCAATACGCCGAGGTCGCGCAGCACCTCGAGTTCTTCGGCGCGCTCGA
The DNA here is from genome assembly GCA_030857085.1 of Acidobacteriota bacterium. Taxonomy (GTDB): domain Bacteria; phylum Acidobacteriota; class Thermoanaerobaculia; order Gp7-AA8; family Gp7-AA8; genus QHVT01. Next base: position 11,080 of record JALYOB010000028.1, read on the forward strand.
CGCCCTCGGCGATGATGCGCGTTCCGAGCTCGTGGCTCATTTCGACGAGGCCTTTCACGACCGCGCGGCGTTTGCGGTCGCGATCGATGCGGTCAATGAAAAAGCGGTCGATCTTCGCGAAATCAGGGGCGAATTCGACCAGGCGGCGCAATCCCGCGGAGCCTTCACCGAGGTCGTCGACGGCGATGCCGAATCCGAGGGAGCGGAGCTCGCGGAGGGCGCGCAGGAGATCGTCCTGACGGGCGGGCGAATGCTCGACCACCTCGAACACCACATCCTTCGGATCGCGCGTGAACGCGCCGACCGTGCCCCAGAACACATCCGAGCAGATGATCGTGCGGGGATGCGCATTGACGAACAGCAGACCATCACAGCCGACAGTGGATGCGAGCTCGATGCAGCGGCAATCGAGTTTCTCGAGCAGATCGAGCGTCGCGGCCATGGCGAATGCGAGCGGCGGCGACTCGTATGGCGTGCCGCGCGGCCCGCGCATCAGCGCCTCATAACCGATCACGCGCTCCGGCGTCTGCACCATGTGAATGCCGTGAAGTGCAATGCGCAGACTGGAACGCGCGAACAGTTGATCGAGAACCGCGTCGCGGCTCGGAATTTCGTTCACGTCAGGCGTTCGCTTCGCGTACGAAAACCCAGGCGGTCTCGGTCTGCTTCGAATAGAACAGCGTGACCGTCACGTCGCGCGGCGCCATCTCGAAATCGAACCGGTAGGGGAAAATGATGTGCATGTCGCCTTTGGCGACACCCTCGCGAAAACGGCCGGCGAAGGACTGCACATTCGTGCACGGCGCGACGTCTTTGAAGAAATTGCGGCCAATGACGCGCTTCGGATCGCGGCCGGTCAGCTTCGACTCGCTGGTGTTGTAGCTGAGGATCTTCCCCTCTTTGTCGAGGCGGATCGCGCCGAACGGCAGCTCGTTCAGCTCCGGCTCGGACATGCGGTCGATGTTCTCGAGGTCCTGCATCGTGTTCATGCGCGCCACTCTGCGGCGCGCCGATTACGCGCGGGTTACTCGCATTGTGCGAACTCGCCTACTGAATCATGCGCAGCACTTCGGCCGTCGCGAGCAGCAATGCACCAGGGCCATAGTTGACGTTCACCGCGCCGGCCGAGGTGGTCATGCCGCAGCCGGGACCGATGTCGGGGGGCTGAATGCCGGAGACGATCCCCTGTGCATCGACGCGATTCATGAGCAGCGCAAAAGCGCGATGAATTACTGGTGTATAGACTTCGCGCTCGAGCCAGCCCTCATTGACGCCACGGGCGAGAAAGAATGTCATCAGCGCGGTGGCGGAGGTTTCCGAGCCGCCGCATTTCTCGGGAAAGGAGAGATGCGAGCCCCAGCCGCCGTCGCTTGCGCGGCGGGTGATCACCGAAGCGGCGGCGGCGCGGAGCATTTCGCGAATTTCGTCGCGTGTCACGACCCGCTCATAGCGCCCGCCGGTATAAGGAGCATCGAGCGCCTCCGCCGCGCGCATCAATGCGACGAGCGCCCACCCATTGCCGCGTCCCCAGAAGAATTCGGAAGAGCCGATGTACGCCGGCTCATGCTGCAGTAATCCGTGATCCGGATCCCATAAGAGCAATCCATTGCGCGCACGCATGGACGGAATGTCGCCGTCGCGATGGTCATAGAGGTACGACTCGATCCACTCGTATGCGAGATTTCTCGCCAGTTCGTTGCCACTGGCGCCGTACATGGCGAGCCACGGCGCGACCATATAGAGATCGTCCTGCCAGTAGCGCGCGCCATACCCGCTGGGCGTCCACCACGGCTCTCGCGGCGCGGCTGTCGCGGCATTGGCGCGCATCGCATGTTCCGCAAAACGCATGGGACCTTCGAGCTTTGTCAGAAGCTGCTCGCGGCGCGCGTCGCCTGTGGCGAGCAGCCGATGGAGATCCATCGCTGCCTGTCCGTATGCCGTGCCGTCGCCCCAATAGACAGTCTCGATGGGGTCGTCGCCATTGAGGATCACCCACGACGCGAGGTCGTAGTATTTGCGTCCCGACCCTGCCTGCCGCAATTCCAGTTGCTCGCCGAACAATACGATTCCGTCGAAATAGACGGCATTTTCCCAATGCAGACGAGGGTGATACGTCCATGTGACGCGATCGGCGACTCTCCTCGCGATGGCGATGATCCCTTCCGGCGTGAGGCCGCTCGGATGGCCGGCGGCGCGGCGCTTCGCCGCGTGCGCGAGAGGAGAAAGGAGGAGCAGGACGAGGAGAGAAACCGCGAACCGGGGCACGTCAGCGCGCAACAGGGGCGGCATTCGCCCGTATTTCGCGCACGCACCGTGCAGACGAGTCCGTTGGACGCATGGCACGCATCGAAGACTACGCGCTCATCGGCGACTGCCAGTCCGCGGCCCTTGTGTCGCGCGGCGGCTCGATCGACTGGCTCTGCTTTCCCCGCTTCGATTCCGCCGCCTGTTTCGCCGCGCTCCTCGGCGACGCGAGCAATGGCCGCTGGCTGATTGCGCCGCGCGACGCGGCGACGACGACACGCCGGTATCGCGAGAACACGCTCGTGCTCGAAACCGAGCACACGACGCCGTCCGGACGGGTGGCGGTGATCGATTCGATGCTCGTCGGAGCGGAGCGGCCGACGCTCATTCGCATCGTGCGCGGGCTCGAAGGCGTGGTGGCGATGGAGAGCGAGCTCGTGATCCGCTTCGATTACGGCTCGATCGTGCCGTGGGTCACGCGCGACGTGTTCGACGGACTGCGCGCGGTGGCCGGTCCGGACGCATTACGGCTGCATACGACTGTGCCGATGAAAGGCGCGGACATGAAAACGCGCTCGGAATTCGAGGTACGCGCAGGCGACGAAGTCCCGTTCGTGCTGATTTATTCGAGCTCGCACGAAGCGCCGCCGCGCCGCGTCGAATATCCGTCCGAGGAAATCGACCGCTGTGCCGCGTTCTGGCGGGACTGGGTGGCGAAATGTACGTATGACGGGCGGTATGGCGATGCAGTGCGCCGGTCATTATTGACATTGAAGGCGCTCACCTACCGTCCCACTGGCGGGATGGTTGCGGCGGCAACGACGTCATTGCCCGAGGAGATCGGCGGCGTACGGAATTGGGATTATCGCTATTGCTGGGTGCGCGACTCCACGTTCATTCTCTATGCGCTGCTCAATGCCGGATTTCGCGATGAAGCGCGGCGATGGCAGGAATGGCTCGTGCGCGCGGTGGCGGGAACGCCGTCGCAGGTCAATCTGATGTATGGACTGCACGGCGAGCGGCGATTGACGGAATTCGAACTGCCGTGGCTGCGCGGTTATGAAGACTCGCGTCCCGTGCGCATCGGCAATGGCGCCTATTCACAATTGCAGATGGACGTCTTCGGTGAGCTCATGGACTCGTTCCAGGTCGCAAGACGCAGCGGGCTCACAGAAGATGGTCCGTTCAATCCCTGGCGCATCGAGCGCCATCTGGTCGATTTCATCGCCGAGAACTGGCGCAAGCCGGACAACGGGATCTGGGAAGTGCGCGGCGAACAGCAGCATTTCACGCATTCGAAGGTCATGGCGTGGGTGGCGGTCGAGCGTGCCATCGAGGCGGTGGAGGAATTTGGCCTGCACGGGCCGGCGGATCAATGGCGTGAGCTCGCGCGGACAATACGCGCGGAGATTCTCGAACGTGGCTTCGACAGGAAGCGAAACACGTTCACACAGGCGTATGGCTCGAAGAATCTCGATGCGAGTCTGCTGCTGCTCCCGCTGGTGGGGTTTCTCCCGGCAACCGACGAGCGCATTCGCGGCACTGTGGCGGCCATTGAGCAGGAACTGGTGGTCGATGGATTCGTCCGCCGCTATTCGACCGCAAAGACCGACGACGGCTTGCCGGGCAATGAGGGGACGTTCCTCGCCTGTAGCTTGTGGCTCGCGGACAATCTCTGTCTGCAGGGACGCGGGCCGGAGGCGACGGAGTTGTTCGAGCGGGTGCTCGCGATCCGGAACGATGTCGGGTTACTGGCGGAACAATACGATCCGAGAGCGGAACGGCTGCTCGGTAATTTCCCGCAGGCGTTCTCGCATGTGGGATTGATCAATACCGCGTTCAATCTGACGCGCGCGAGTGCCACGCCGGCAGAGCAACGGGCGGCGCATGGGAGGGAGTGAGG
>JALYOB010000697.1 GCA_030857085.1 Acidobacteriota bacterium
GGAGCCGCGGCTCTGCCGCGGCGTACCAGAGCGGTGGCTTTGCCACCGCACTCCAAAACGCAGCCGCTCTCCAAATCAGCGCACCACGTCCCGAAAAACCTTCGGCACCGCGGCCGTGAACACGAGGTGTTTGCGCGTGACGGGGTGGTCGAAGCCGAGGAGTTTCGCGTGCAGGCCGAGCCTGCCGATCGGGTTCACTTCGCTCCCATACATCCGGTCCCCCACGATCGGATGTCCCGCCTCGGAGAGATGCGCGCGGATCTGATTCTTGCGTCCGGTCTCGAGCTGCACTTCGAGCATCGAATAGCGCCGGTTCGTCTCGATCGTCTTGTAATGCGTGACCGCGTACTTGGCGTCGGGATGCGCGTCGACGCTCACCATCTTCAGATCCTTCATTTCGCGCAGGTACGAACGGAACGTGCCGCTCGGCGGATCGATCTCCCGTTCGATGATCGCGACGTACATGCGATCGACGGTATGCGCCGCAAACTGTTCCTTCAATTGCTCGCGCGCATACGCGTTCTTCGCGAAGACGAGCACGCCCGACGTTTCCCGATCGAGGCGATGCACGACCTGAATCCGCTCGCGCCCTTTGTTCTGTCCGAGGTATGCGTTGAGGTAGGCCTGCACCGTGGTGTCGCGTTCGCGCTCGGTGGGGACGGTGAGAATGCCGTTCGCCTTCAGCACCACGATCACATCCGCATCCTCATGCAGCATCGTGAGCCCCTCGGGCAGATTGCGATACACCGCCTTCTCGGCGACGTCGACGGCATCCTCGAGCTCCAGCTCGCGCTTGGCGTTCTTCTCCACCTCGCCGTTCACGCGCACGCGTCCCGTCTGCAGCATCTGCCGCAGCGTCGTTTTGCTCGACTCGGGGAACAGCTTCGCCAGCGCGTCGATGAGCGCCTGCGATTCGGAGACCTCGTACCTCACTCGCCCTCGAAGATCGTGTCGCTGCGGAAGTAGACGCCTTTCGGCAGATCGCCCGCTTTGCGCAGCTTCTTGATCTCGTCGAAGACGAGCAGTTCGCGTGCGCTCGCCGGCTCGAAGCGGCGTGCGAGCTCGCGCGCTTCGCCGTCGTCATCGGCGACCACTTCGTACGTCGCGAGATAGCGTTTGCCTCCCTGCTGCCCTTCGACGATCAGCCGGAATTGCGATGCGCTTTTCGAGAAGCGCTGCTCGATTTCGCGAATGAGCCACATCGCGTCTTCATTCGACGGATGCAGCGCGATCGCATCCCACGCCTTCTTCAGCGCGGCCTGCTCGTCGCCTTTCGACCAGAGCGCGTACGCGATCGAGTAATGCAGACGCGCCTGTTCCTCGTCTTCGAGATCGTCGTCGTCGAGTGCCTCGGTCGCGATCTCGATGGCCTCGTCGTGACGATCGAGCTCGCTCAACGCATGTGCGCGCGCCACGGCATCTGCGCTGTCGGAGGCGAGCACCTGTTCGTACGACTCGCGTGCGCGCTTCGCGTCGCCGACGTCGGTCCAGTAGTCGCCGAGGAGTTGCCAGAGCGGCCACATGCGAGGGGCTTTTGCGACACCGTCCTGCAGCGTGCGGATCGCTTTCGTCTTCTCGTCGCGCTGCCAGTAGGCGCGTGCGAGCACTTCGAAACCATATGCATGACGCAGGTCGACGAGACGTTGTCCGGCTTCGATTGCGGCGTTGTCATTGCCGTCCTGAAGCGCTTCGTCGGCGAGTTGAATGAGCGAATCGATGTCCATCGGCGCCACGATACAATCGCGAACCGGAGGATGTGAACTATGGATTACCGAATCGTCGGCGATGTGATGCAGGCTCTGGAGCTCACGCTCGGGGCCGGCGAGGAGGTTTTCGCCGAGGCCGGGTCCATGCTTTACATGGGTGCAGGCGTCGAATTGCAGGCAAAAATGCAGGGCGGCGTGGTGAAGGGACTGATGCGAAAGTTCCTCGCCGGCGAGTCGATGTTCATGAGCGTGTTCCGCTCGAACACCGGCCGCGGAAAGATGGCTCTCGCGAATCCGATCGCGGGCAAGATCTTTCCCATCGAGCTGCGCGGCAACACCATTCTGGCCGAGCGCAACGCGTTCCTCTGCGGCGTCGGCAACATCGATCTGTCGATCGCATTCACGAAGCGTTTCGGCGCGGGCCTGTTCGGCGGCGAAGGCTTCATTCTGCAGAAGCTGACCGGACAAGGTCTCGTGTTCCTCCACGCCGGCGGCAACATGCTCGAGTTCGATCTCGCGCCCGGCGAGACGATGAAGGTCGACACGGGATGCATCGTTTCGATGGATCAGACGGTGTCGTATGACATCCAGTACGTCGGCGGAATCCGGAACGCTCTGTTCGGCGGCGAAGGTTTGTTTTACGCGGCGCTGACCGGACCGGGACATGTCGTGCTGCAAACGCTCCCCTTCAGCCGGTTCGCCAACCGCATCACCGCCGCGGCGGGCGGGCGGCGGGATGAGTCGAGGGGGATTGCGGGGCTGGGGGGGAACATTCTCGGGGATCTGATTTCGGACTGATCGCCGTGTCATTCCGAGCCGCGAAGACGGTCGAGGAATCCCCCGCCGACGGAGCGCGCGGTCGCCTGTCGGAGGGGGATCCCTCGACTTCGCTCGGGATGACAC
>JALYOB010000247.1 GCA_030857085.1 Acidobacteriota bacterium
GTCCTTCGCTGCAAAAGAGTACTACCAGCCGGGCGTGATGTTGAAGCCGTACACGACTTCTTCGCCCGGACGCTGGAACGGCTTGGCCGCAAACACTTCGATCGGAATGTACGCGAGCAGGATGCGCAATCCGATGCCCGCGCTGAAGACAGGCACGCGGTCGTTCGTATTCGTCGCATACCGCCAATCGACCTTGTCGCTGGCCGTCCATGCCGCGCCTGCGTCGCCGAACGCATAGATCTCCGTCGGCAGGAACGGATTGTTGATCAGGCCGAATTCACGCGTGCCGAACAGCGGCGCGCGCAACTCCACGCTGGCCGCCGCAATGCGCGTTCCGACGAGACGGTCGAACACAGGGCAGGTGCCGTTCGTATTGACGCCGCATTCCGTCGGATCCATCGAATACGGGTCATAGCCGCGCATCAGCGAGCCTCGCCCGAGGTACAGAGGCGTGAGCCGCGGATCCTCGGCGCCATTGCCGTAACGGCCATAATGGAGGCCGCGGATCGCAAGCGTCATCGGGCGCATGAAGTAATACTTGCGCCAGTCGGCCAGTGCAGTCTGGAAATTCAGATCGCCGCGTAATGCCTCGATTTCATAGCGATAGCGCGTGCCGTTGATCGGCGAGATGAAGCCGAACGTCGAGCTGTCGCCGACGAACGCCGTGGAACCCTTCGAGAAATTCAGCACGAAGGAGCCGGGCAGCTCGATGCGCTGACGGTCGATGACCTGATTGCCGATGACGTAGAAACGCTCGACGTCCTCACTGTACGAGTAGCGCTCCACGCCCACCGCGCCTTCGATGCGGCGGGTCTGGCTGAACGGATACTGAGCGAGGCCGCTCGCATCCGTAATGAGCTGCACCTGACGGTACTGGTCGTAAATGTCTGTAATGATCTGATTGCCGGTCTGAGGATCGGTATAGACGCCGCGGCCGTACTGCACCTGGCCGTAAACGTACGGGACGTGCGTGAGGTCCGCGCCCCAGTTCAGACGGCGCGTCTGATTGAGATAGAAGAGTTCTCCGCCGAGCTGCTCGGCGAGATTGGAGCTGCCCGTGCCACTTGAGCCGCCGCCCTGGAACGTGAAGCCGACATTGTGGCGTCCGAGGATGTCGGTGAAATAGGCGGTGACACTGCCGCCTGCGCCGTAACCGAATTCATTGACGCCGACGCCGAGGGTGGGAGGTCCGAGGTAGGCGAGATGGAGATCGGAGCTGTAGTTGCGTTCCGCGAACTTCGCCGAAGCGGGCGGCAAGCCCTCCTCGGGACGCATGAGGTAACCGGTGATTTCCGAGCCCGTGCTGCGCAGCGGCGGCACGAGTGCGGCGCGCGGCGCAGCATTGGCCGCGAGTGCGGCCGGCGCGGTGACCGGCTGTCCGGGCGTATTCGCCGGCAGCGTATAGATGTTGTAGTTGTCGTCCTCATAGAGCGAGAACGCGATATTGCCCGCTTTGTCGGCCACAGTGAGTGCAGGCGAGAGATCCGTAATGCCGGCGACGCCCGTGTCCACAGAGGTCACGCGATAAAGCTGTGAATCGGGAACAGTGACGCGATAGACGTCCGGAATGCCTTCCGGATTGGCGATGAAGTAAATCGAGCGGCCGTCCGGCGCCCACTGCGGATTGATGTGCTTCGTCCGGCTGAACGCGTTGATCTCCCGAATCTGGCCCGTCTCGATGTCGATTGTGGCCAGACGCATGTCGGTGAAGCGCAACTGTTCGAGCACCGTCTCCGCACCGCGGTCCGTGACGAAGGCGATCGTGCGGCCGTCGGGCGAAAACGCCGGCTGCAGGTCCGCATAACGATCATTCGTCAGGCGGCGCACCTGCTGCGTATTGAGGTCATACAGGAAGAGGTCACTGACACCAGTGGCCTGTGCGGCGAGCACGATCGTGTGGCCGTCCGGCGACCACGCCACGTTGTTGATCGCTTCAATGCCCGGAACGTGGATGTGATCGGTGCGGCGCGTTTCGACGTCGACGATGGAGAGGAAGTTGTCGCCCTTTGCGAACGTGATGAAGGCGAGCTTCTTACTGTCCGGCGACCATGCGCCGGCGGACTCGATGAAGCGTAGCGATTCAAAGTGCGCGTCGCGATCGGAGGAGACGAGCCGGCGCACGATCTCTCCGGTGCGCGCATCGGCGAGGAAGAGATCGATCGAGAAGAGCTCGCGCGCCGAGAGGAACGCGATGTAGCGGCCGTCCGGGCTGAGCGCCGGACCGATGTTCAGTTCCGTCGAGCCGCGGCGGCGGCGCGGTTTCTTTTCCCCTTCCGTGCGGCGGGCCGGCGGCGCCTCGGGGCGTTTGCCGATCACCGGATCGCCGAGCGCCATCGTGCGCGCCTGCACGATCGGATCGTAAAGCTCGCGCGCGGAGGCGGCCCAGTCGGCGAAGAGCTGCTTGCTCGAGATGCCGATCGCGCGCTCGACCGCGTCTTCGATGCCGACGGTGCCGGAGGCGATGAAGTAGCGAACGACCGCTTCGTCGCCGAAACGTGCGCCGATGTACGCCATCAGCGCCTGACCGTAGCGATACGGGAAGTAGCGGGGATCGCGGGTGAGCTCGCGAAGATCGGGGAGGCGATCGTGGATCGTGGCGTCGCGAATCCACATCGACGTCAGCGGATCGACGCGTCCTTTCGAAAAGTACTCGGCCATGCCTTCGACGAGCCACAGCGGCAGCTGCTCGAGCGCGAAACGCCTGCGCTGATTGTTCGCCGACGCGGCGATGTCGTACTGGAAGACGTGCACGATCTCGTGGCCGAGGACGTGATCGTTCTGCGAATAGTCCCCGGTCAGCGGCAGGACGACGCGGTTCATGAAGGCGTCGGTAAAGCCGCCGGTGCCCTCGCCGATCGTTCCACCGGTGGTGGTCGTTTGATGGAAATCGGCGGCATTGGCGTAAAGGACGATCGGCTTGCGGCGGAACGAGTGGTTGAAGAGGCGCGACAGGCGCGCGTACCACCGCTCCGACATGCGCGCGACGTCCTGCACGACGTCCGCTTCCTGATCGTAGTAGTAGATGTCAAAGTGCTCGGTCTGCAGCACTTTGAAGTCGAATTGCTCCCACTGAACTTTGTTGCGACCGAAGTACTGCGCCTGTGCGGTGGGAGCGAGGAAGAGGAGGAGGAAGAAACAAGAGACAACGACCCGGACTGCGACTCGCATCAAGACACCTCGGTCATTCATTGATCACCAGAGGGCGCCGCGGCTGCAAGAGAGTGGCCAGCGGTTCGGGCCGGTGGTGACAAAGATGAGGCGAAGCAATGAGGTGTCATCCTGAGTCGCCGTGTCATTCCGAGCCGCGAAGACGGTCGAGGAATCCCCCGCCTATGGAACGTGCAGTGGCGGGTCGGAAGGGGATCCTTCGACCGTCCTTCGGCGCTGGCGCGCCTCCGGCGGCTCAGGATGACACCCGGCATGCCCCCTTCACAGCTGAGCCGCACTTGCCGCGGCGCATCCATTGCTACGGCCCGTCCCCATGCAACGGTTTTCCTTTCCCCTGGCTCTCTCTCTCGTTCTCTCCCTTTTCCTTAGTGCGACGGCCACGGCCGACCTGATCGTGCCGCAGACGGCGTCGCCTCGCATTCTCATTCCGGTCGCCGGTGACGCGGCCGGTGCGAACGGGACGTACTTTCGCAGCGACATCTCGATCGTCAACTTCCGCGCGACCGATCAGCGCGTGTTGCTGCGGTGGTATCCGCAGGGCCGTTCGGGCGATGACCCGAGCTTTTCGCGCGTCATCACTGTCGGTGCGCGCAGCGGCGTCTCGTCATTGAGCTTCGTCGCGAATTACCTGCAGCAGACGGGCATCGGCTCGATTGAGATCATCGGTGTGACCGCGGAAGGGAACTTCGATGCGGATGCACAACTGCATGCGACCTCGCGCATCTGGACGCCGCAGCCGAACGTCGCCAACGGCACGATGTCGCAGTCGTTTCCGGCTGTGGTGCTGACGTCCTCGCAGAATCCGGTGAAGTGGATTTTCGGCGTGCGCCGCAGCGATCAGTTCCGCCTCAATGTCGGTGTGTCGAATCCGTCGGTCATTACGCAGCGGTTCCGCGTCACAGTGGTCGGCGAGACCGGCGCCATTGGTGAGGTGCTCGAATTCGACGTGAATCCGCTGTCCATGGACCAGCGCGGAATCCCCGGCACCGGCGGCATTACGCAGATCATCGTGCAGAACATATCCTCGCCGTTCTCCGGAACCTGGCAGGCGTGGGCATCGTCGGTCGACAACGTCACTGGTGATGCGACTTCGCAGATGGCCTTCCCGGCACCGGCGGTCACGCCCGTTCCGTAATGAAGATTGCGATCGCTGCAGTCGTTGTGGCGCTGCTGGTCGCCGTCGCATTGTTCGCAATGCGGCGGCGCATTCCGCGCGACCGGCCGGCAGTGAGCGCGGCTCCGAAGATGATGGTCGATGCATTGCGGCGCGATGTCGAAACGCTCTGTGGATTCGGCGAACGCAATACGTTCGTTCCGAAGAATCTCTTTGCCGCCGCCGATTTCATTGAAGGCGAACTGCGCTCCGCGGGCTATGAAGTCGAGCGGCAGCTTTATGACGTTCCCGAAGACGGCGTGCGTGTGGCGAATCTCATTGTGGAGCTGCGCGGCGCCACGCAGCCGAACGACATTGTGGTGATCGGCGCGCATTACGACTCGGTCGAAGGCACGGCCGGCGCGGACGATAATGCGAGCGGCGTTGCGGCGCTGCTCTCACTTGCGCGCAAGTACGCCCATGCGAAGCCGGCGAAGACACTGCGCTTCGTCGCGTTCGCAAACGAAGAACCGCCGCACTTTCAGACGCAGTCGATGGGCAGCTGGCAGTACGCCCGGCGCTGTTACGAGAAGCGCGAGAACATTGTGGCCATGCTCAGTCTGGAGACGATCGGCTATTACAGTGACGCGCCCGGCTCGCAGCAGTACCCGCCGCCGCTCGCGGCGATGTATCCGAGCACCGGCAATTTCATCGGCTTCGCGTCGAACGTCGGGTCGCGCGGATTGACCTCGCGATGCGTGAAGGCGTTCAAGGGGAGAACGGCGTTTCCGGTCGAGTCGGCATCGCTACCCGAGGCGATTCCGGGGATCGGGTGGTCCGACCAGTGGGCGTTCTGGCAGTTCGGCTGGAAGGCGGTCATGGTCACGGACACCGCGCCTTTCCGGAATCCGCATTATCACCGGCCGTCCGACCGGCCGTCGACGCTGGACTATGAGCGGCTGGCGCAGGTGGTTGACGGACTGGACGGCGTGGTCGGCGACCTCACGCGCTGACACGCTGTCCGCGCGAGGGCTCATCCATTCGCGTAAGTGATTGATTCTTCGTGCGAAATGGTGGCTTCGCGCTTGCGATAGGAGAGGGGCATGAGAAACAAAATCGTCCCGATCGCTCTCGCGTCCGCACTCGTTTTCGGCTCGACCGCGGCGCACGCCTATGAAGTGCAGAGGCTGCGCGATGGTGCTGCGGCACCCGTGATCGAGACGCAGCAGTCGCGACCTTCGAACGGCGCGACCGCGCCGAATGTATTCGGCTCGACGACCAGCACGCCGAGCAATGCGAACACGCCGGCCGATCGTGCGCTGACCGCGCAGATCCGCACCCTGCAGCGGCAGTATCGTGCCGCTGTGCGCGCGCACGATCCGCGTGCCGAGCAGTACCGTGTCGAGCTCGAACGTCTCAAAGCGCAGCGCCGCTGACATACTGTCGCGGTGATTTTCTTCACCGGCTTCCCCGGCTTTCTCGGCTCCGAGCTCCTTCCGCGCGTCGTTTCCCGCACCGGGGACGACGCGCTTTGTCTTGTGCAGCCGAAGTTTCGCGCGCTCGCCGAACAGCGGACGCGCGAACTGGCGGCGCGGCGTCCGGAGCTCGCCAATCGCATTCAGCTGGTGGATGGCGATCTGACGGCGGCGCTCGATCATCTCGACGCGCAGCAGATTCGCGAGATTTACCACCTCGCGGCGGTCTATGACCTCTCTGTGCCGCGCGAGCTCGGCATGCGGGTCAATGTCACGGGCACGCAGCGCGTGCTCGATCTCGCCGAGCGGGCGCCGCGACTGGAGCGCCTGCACTATGTGAGCACGTGCTACGTCAGCGGACGTCATCCCGGCGTCTTTCAGGAAGACGATCTGGAAAAAGGGCAGACGTTCAACAATTACTACGAAGAGACAAAGTATCTGGCCGAAGTGGAAGTGCGGCAGCGGATGACGCGCATCCCGACGACCATTTACCGGCCGTCTGTAGTGGTCGGCGACAGTGCCACCGGTGCGACGCAGAAATTCGATGGCCCGTACTTTGTGATGCAGTGGCTCTTGCGTCAGCCACGCATTGCCGTGCTGCCGACGGTCGGACGTCCTGCGAATTACACCTTCAATGTCGTGCCGCGCGATTTTGTGGTGAACGCAATGGCGTATCTCAGTGCATTGAAGAGCAACGTCGGGAAGACGTATGCGCTCGCCGATCCGCATCCGTTAACAGTCGACGAAACGATTCAGACGATTGCGCAGGCGACTGGGCGTACTGTGCTGCGCATTCCGCTGCCGAAATCGGTCGCCAAAGGTGCGCTTCAATACGTGCCGGGTGTGTACCGGCTGATGCGAATTCCTCCCGCGGCAGTCGATTACTTTGTGCATCCGACGCATTACGACACTGCGAATGCGACGGCGGACCTGGCCGGTATCAGTATGCGGGCGCCGAATCTGCGCGAGTATGTCGATCGCTTAGTGGAGTTCGTGCGCGCGCACCCGGAAATCGGCTCCGCAGCCATGGTTTAGTCTGGAGTGCGGCGACGCCAGTCGCCGCTTTGGCTCCGGAC
>JALYOB010000698.1 GCA_030857085.1 Acidobacteriota bacterium
TCTTCAAGCCGCTGCTCGACGATCGTTTCTCCGTCGATGAAGTCGTTTCGCGCGATGAGCGGCGCCTCAAAGCGATCGCCATCGCCACGAGCGCCGAGCTTCTCGGGCGCGTCGAAATCGGAGTGCAGGTGGTCGGCATCGACGAGATCCAGTTCTTCGATCCGGGCATTGTCGAGGTCTGCATGCAGCTCGCTGACGCAGGCATTCGCGTCATCGCCGCCGGACTCGATCAGGACTACATGCGCCGTCCGTTCGGACCGATGCCCGCGCTGCTCGCGGTCGCCGAAGAAGTCTCGAAGATGCACGCGGTCTGCGTCCGTTGCCGCGGCGCCGCGCATTACTCGCAGCGCGTCTCGGGCGGCAATGCGCAGGTCGAAGTGGGCGACTCGTCGTACGAAGCGCGCTGCCGTCACTGCTTCGAGCGCTACCACGCGGTGCCCGAGGAGACGCCGGCGGTGCAGTTGACGATTCCGCAGCCGGTTGCCGGCAACGCGTGAAGCTGCGCATCGCGGCCCTGCTCGTCATATGCGCAGCGGTCGCGTCGCTGCAGTGCCGCAAAGCAGAAGGCGTCGTCAGCGATCCGATGGATCGCGAGGCCGAAGACACGCTCGTCGCGTATCTGCGCATCGACACCACCAATCCGCCGGGCAATGAAACCGCGGGCGCGACGTTTCTGCGCGACCTGCTGACGAAGAACGGCATTGCCGCGCAGCTGGTCGGCGACGATCCGCAACGGCAGGCCGTGTACGCGCGGCTCGCGTCGGGTGCGAACGCAAAGGCGATCGTGCTGCTCAGCCACATCGACGTCGTTCCTGCCGACGCCGCATCGTGGCGCAATCCGCCGTTCGGCGGGAGCCGTGAGGGCGGCTACATCTGGGGTCGCGGCGCGCTCGACATCAAGTCGCTGACCATCGCTCAGGCCATGTCGCTCATCGACCTGAAACGCCGTGGCGTGAAGCTGCGGCGGGACGTGATCTTCCTCGCCGTGCCCGACGAAGAGCTGGGCGGCATGCATGGCGCGAAGGCTTTGCTCGACAACCATCCCGAGCTCTTCGCGAACGCCGGCTGCGTATTCAATGAAGGCGGCGGCAACGAGACCGCGGTCGATCGCGTGCTCTTCTGGGGCATCGAAGTGCAGCAGAAAGTTCCCCTCTGGCTGCGGCTCACCAGCGAAGCAGTCGCGGGCCATGGTGCAGCGCCGACGCAGAAGAACGGCGGCGCGCCGGTGAAGCTCATTCGCGCGCTGAATGCAGTCGATCAGATCGACACGCCGTATCACCTCACCGACGTCGTCGCGCGCACCGCGGCCGTCGCGGCGGCCGTGCGGAAGGACGGACGTGCGTCCGCGCTCCGTCTGGTGCGCGAGCCGCTCGACGTGTCGCGCATCGAACGCGATCTGCCGCCCGGCTATCGCGCATTGCTGCGCGACACGATTGCCATCACCCATCTCTCCGCTGGCAACGCTCCGAACGTCATTCCCTCGCGCGCGATCGCCGATCTCGACATCCGCCTCGTGCCCGGCAGCACGCCCGACGCGATGCTCGCGCGCGTGCGCGACGCAGCCGGCATGAATGCGAAAGTCGACGTGCTGCTCGCCGGCGAGCCTTCGCCCGAAAGCCCGCCGAGCGGCGAGTTTTACGAGACGCTCGCGCGCGTGCTGCGTGCGTCCGCGCCGGGGTCGAGCGTCGCGCCGATCGTCTCGCCCGGCACGAGCGACAGCCGCTTTTTTCGCGCGCGCGGCATTCCGGCGTACGGCATCGCACCGTTCAAAGTGAACTACTACGACGCGGACAGCGTGCATGGCGACGACGAGCGCATTCGCGCGCGCTTCTTCACCGAAGGCGTGCGCGTGATGCGCGCGATCGTGCGCGAGCTTTGCGTGGCCCGATGATCGCGGAGCGTCATCGATTCGCGCTCGCGCTGATTGCGCTCCTCGCGAGCATTCTCTTTCTGCCGTCGCTCGTGACCGGCGACGTCTTCACGCTGCGCGATCACTTCGACTACTTTCAGCCGCTGCGCTGGTTCACCGCGCAGGAGCTGAGCGCGGGACATCTGCCGTTCTGGAATCCGTACAACGCGTCGGGCGAGCCGTGGCTGGCGAATCCGCAGACCGGCGTGTTTTATCCGCCCACGTGGCTCTTTCTCGCGCTGCCATTCGCCACCGCCTTCCAGCTTTACCTCCTCCTTCATCTCCTGCTCCTCGGATGCGGCGCGTATCTGCTGTTCGCGCGGCGCGCGTCGTCCGGCGCGGCGCTCATCGGCGCGATCGCGTTCATGTTCAGCGGGCCGGTGCTCTCACTGCTCGACGTGCAGAACAACCTCGCCACGCTCGCATGGATCCCGCTCGTGCTCTGGTGTGCAGCGGAAGGGGCGTGGCGTCGCGGCGGACTCGCGCTCGCGGCCGCGTTTCTCGCGGGCGAGCCATTCTTTGCCGCGCTCGCCGCGCTGCTCTACGTCTGCGTGCGTCGCAAACGGGATGTGATCGGCACCGCGCTGATCGCGTTCGGCGCGAGTGCGATTCAACTCCTGCCGTTTCTCGAATTCGTCGCGCACAGCGATCGCGCGGGAGGAATGGAAGACGCGCTCGTTCTGCGCGACTCGATGC
>JALYOB010000248.1 GCA_030857085.1 Acidobacteriota bacterium
TCGCCGCACTCCATACCTTCCACTATGATCGCGAGCATGACACTGCTCGCAACCCTCACTCAGGAACTCGACTCGATGGCGTCCGCGGGGACGATGAAGCGCGAGCTTGCGCTCGAGGGGCCGCAGGGGCCGGTCGTCGAGGTCGAAGGCGTCGGCGAGGTGATCATGCTCACCTCGAACAATTACCTCGGACTCGCCGATCATCCGCACATCGTCGAAGCGGCGGAAAAAGCGGAGCGCGATTACGGCTATGGCCTCGCCTCGGTGCGCTTCATCTGCGGCACGCAGACCATTCACCACGAGCTCGAACAGCGCATCGCCGCGTTCCTCGGCACCGAGGACACCATTCTTTATGGCTCGGCGTGGAATGCGAATGAAGGGTTGTTCCAGACCGTCGCCACCGAGCAGGACGCGATCATCTCCGACGAGCTCAATCACGCCTCGATCATCGACGGCATCCGTCTGGCGAAAGCGCGCAAGGAGCGCTATCGCAATCGCGACATGGGCGATCTGCGGCGCGCGCTCGAGGCGACCCGAGATGCGCGCAACAAACTGATCATGACCGACGGCGTGTTTTCGATGGAAGGCTCGCTCGCGCCGCTGGCGGAGATGGTCGAGCTGGCGCGCGAGTTCGGCGCGTTTCTCGTCGTCGACGACTCGCACGCGACGGGTGTGCTCGGCAAGCGCGGTCGCGGCACAGGCGAGGAACTCGGCGTGTTCGGCCAGATCGACGCGTATACGTCGACGCTCGGCAAAGCGTTAGGCGGCTCGCACGGCGGCTTCACGACCGGGCCGCGCGTGCTGGTCGAATATCTGCGACAGAAGTCGCGGCCGTACCTCTTTTCGAACGCGCTGCCGCCGGCGGTGGTGATGGGCTCGATCGCCGCGCTCGATCTGATCGAAAAAGACACGACCCTCATCGATCGCCTGCACGACAACACCCGCTACTTCCGCGAGTCGCTCACCAGCCGCGGAGTGCAGGTGCGGCCGGGAACGCATCCGATCGTGCCGATCATCATCGGCGATACGGCCAAGGCCATCACGATGTCGCAGGAGTTGTTGCGCCGCGGCGTTTACGTTTCGGGATTCGGCTACCCGGTCGTGCCGCAGGGGCAGGCGCGCCTGCGCTGCCAGATCAGCGCGGCGCACACGCGCGAGCATCTCGATCACGCCATCAAGGCCATCTCTGAGATCGCGCTGAACGCGTAAAAGAACGAGCCCCTCATCCGCCCGAAGGCGAATGAGGGGCTCGGGTACTTACAGCTTCATGCGCAGCATCGCCGCGAGGCCGAGCATGGCCGCGAGCGCGATCAGCGCCCACTCGGACAGCGTCGGCACGGCTGCCGTTGCCGACGGTTCGGCGACGTTGGTCGTGCGCGAGGTCGCGGTGTTGTTGCCTGCCAGCGAATCGCCTTCGGTCGCGCTCACGCTCGCGCTGTTGCTGATCGAGCCGCCGGTGCTCGTGACGAGCGTCTGCAGCGTGATCGTTGCGTTCGCGCCGTTATTGAGCGTGCCGAGCGAGCAGGTCACGGTCGTCGTGCCGCTGCACGAGCCCTGCGACGGAACCGCGGAGACGTACTGCAGTCCTGCCGGAAGGGCGTCGGTCACGACCACGTTCGTCGCGGTCGAGGGGCCGTTGTTCGTGACCGTGATCGTGTAGGTGACGCTGCCGCCGGTGGTGGTGCTCGTGGTGGGCGTGGTCTTGGTGATCGACAGATCGGTCGTCGCCGCCGGCGCGAGCGCGATCGGCGACGAAGTGCTGGTCGTGTCGCCGCTGTCGGGATCCGCAGTGGCCGAAGAAACGGAGGCGCTGTTGCTGAGGGTGCCGCTGCTCGCGCCCGGTGCGACGGTGGTGACGAGCGTGAACGTCGCCGTCGCGCCATTCGCGAGCGTCGCGCCGCTGCAGCTGATCGTGCCGTTCGCGCCGATTGCGGGAGTGTTGCAGGTGAAGCCGGCCGGCGCGTTGATGGACTGGAAAAGCAGCTGCGCGGGGAGCGTGTCGGTCATCACGACGCTCGCCGCCGCGTCAGGTCCGGAGTTGTGGATAGCGATTGTGTACTGAATCGTCGAGCCGGGCGACGCATTCGTGGTCCCGGTGGTATTGGTGATGTTGAGGTCCGCGCTCAGGACCGCGCCGATTGTGGTCGATGCCGTTGCGCTGTTGTTGGCCGTGTTCGGATCGAACGTGTTGCTGCTCGCCGTCGCGGTGTTGCCGATCGAGCCCGAGGCCGCGGTTGCCTTCGCGACGATCGTGAACGTTGCT
The DNA here is from genome assembly GCA_030857085.1 of Acidobacteriota bacterium. Lineage (GTDB taxonomy): Bacteria > Acidobacteriota > Thermoanaerobaculia > Gp7-AA8 > Gp7-AA8 > QHVT01. The sequence goes on from JALYOB010000248.1 coordinate 2,264, forward strand.
GTTGCGCCGTTTGCGAATGAAGCCGCGGTGCAGGTGACCGTGCCCGTCGAGTTCACTGCCGGCGTCGTGCAGTTGAAGCCCGCTGCAGGCGTGACTGACTGGAAGGTGGAGCCGGGCGAGAGCGTGTCCGTCATGGTCACGTTCGTCGCAGCGTCGGGGCCGTTGTTCGTGAGGGTGATGGTGTAGGTCACGTTCGCGTTCGTCACCACCGGATCGGGCGCGTCGGTGTTGGTGATGGCGAGGTTCGCGTCCGGCGTGAGGTACGCCGTGTTGACGGTGAGCGTGTTGTTCGTGCCCGTCGGATCGTTCGTCGACGCGCCGATGAGGAAGCCCTGCTGCACGATGCCATCCGGTCCCGATGCGACGGACGGATTCACTTGTGCGACGACGGTGAAGGGAACGTTCGCGCCGTTCGCCAGCGAGGCGATCGTGCAGGTGATCGTGCCGTTCGCGCCCACCGCCGGCGTCGTGCAGGCGAAGCCCGCCGGGCCGCTGATCGACTGGAACAGCAGGCTGGTCGCGAGCGGAATCGTGAGCGTCACGCTCGTCGCTGCATCCGGACCCGCGTTGGTGACTGCGCCGGTGTAGGTGATGTTGCTGCCGGCGTTCACCGGATCGGGCGCGTCGCTGGCCGTGACGCCGAGGTTCGCGTTGGCGACGTCATAGAACGTCGACTCGGTTTCGCTGTTGTTCGCGGGGACGGGATCGGAGACGCTGCTGTTCGCGCTGAAGCCGAACTGGATCGTCGTGTCGGCGTTGCCGATGAGCGCATCGTCGGCCTGCATGACGAACGTGAACACCGAATTCGCGCCGCTGGCGAAGCTCGCAATCGTGCAGGTGTAGCTCGTCGTCTGCGTGCCGGCCGCGGGCAGCGTGCAGTTCCAACCCGCGGGCACGCTCGCAGAAACGAAGCGAAGATTGTTGCTGCCGAAGGAACTGAGCGTCACGTTCGTTGCCGCGTCGGGTCCTGCATTCGCGACCGTCACGGTGTAGGTGATGTTGCCATCCGGACCGACGGGGTCGGGACTGTCGCTGACCGTCACCGAGACGTCGGCGTCGGGCGTGACGTATGCGGTCGACTCCGTTTCGCTGTTGTTGCCGGGCACCGGATCGGAGACGCTGCTGTTTGCGCTGAAGCCGAACTGGATCGTCGTGTCGGCGTTGCCGATGATCGCGTCGTCCGCCTGCATGACGAACGTGAGCACGGAGTTCGCGCCGCTGGCGAGGCTCGCGAACGTGCAGCTGTAGCCCGGCGTCTGCGTGCCCGGAGCGGGCAGCGTGCAGTTCCACCCGGCGGGAACGCTCGCGGAGACGAAGCGGAGATTGTTGCTGCCGAACGAATTGAGGGTCACGTTCGTCGCCGCGTCCGGACCGGCGTTCGCGACGGTGACCGTGTACGTGATGTTGCCGTCCGGCCCGACCGGATCCGGGCTGTCGCTGACCGTCACCGACACGTCCGCATCCGGCGTGACATACGCGGTGCTTTCGATCTCCATGTTGTTCGCGGAGTTCGGGTCCGACTGGCCGCTGCCGACACTGAACGACGTGCTGATCGTTCCTTCCGCATTTCCGTAGTAGACCGTGTCCGTGGTCGCGACGACCGTGAAAGTCGAGCTTGCGCCCACGGCCAGACTGGGGTTCGTGCAAGTGAACTGCACGAAGGCGCCGACCGCGGGTTTGGTGCAGCTCCAGCCGGCGGGCTCGGTGACCGAGACGAACCCGAGGCCGCTGCTGTTGTAGACCGTAAACGTGGCGTTGATTGCCGGGTCAGGCCCGCTGTTCGACACCTGTGCGGTATAGGTGATGGTGCCCTTGGGGAAGACCGGGTCGGGCGAGTCGGTCACCGTCACCGCGGTATCGGCGTCAGGAACGATGTACGCGGTGCTCTCCTGCTCGGCGTTGTTCCCGGGGTTCGGGTCGGACGTGGAGCTGCCCGCGCTGAAGGACGTGTTGATCGTCCCCTCGACGTTGCCGTAGTAGTCGTTGTCCGTGGTCGCGACGACCGTGAACGTCGACGTTGCGCCCGACGCCAGCGACGGATTCGTGCAACTGAACTGCACGAAAGCGCCGGGCGCCGGCGGGGTGCAGGTCCAGCCGGCGGGCGTGGCGACCGAGACGAATCCAAGGCCACTGCTGTTGTAGACGTTGAACGTCGCGTTCGTCGCTGCGTCGGGTCCGCTGTTCGTGACCTGCGCGGTATAGGTGATGTTGCCGTCGCGGGAGACCGGATCGGGTGAGTCGCTCACCGTCACGCTCACGTTCGCCGATTGCGCGAACAGGACCGGGGCAAAAAACAAGGACAGTACGGCACACAGACGCTGCAACTTCGCCATGAAGGGAAATCTCCTCTAGTACTGATCGCGCAATCCGCGGGGCTTTTCCCTCACGGGTACAATTTGGTGCCTCGGTTCCTCGGAGTTCCTCGGAGTTCCTCGGAGTACCTCGGAGTTCCTCGGAGGAGCGAAGCCGAGGTACTCCGAGGTACCCGAGGTACTCCGAGGTACCGAGTTACTTCCCGAGGAACCGAGGAACTCCGAGGAACCCGAGGAACTCGTCAAAAAGCCATGTCCGAAGTCACCCACCTTCTCCGCGAGTGGAGCAACGGGCGCGAGGAAGCGCGCGATCAGCTGCTCGGGCTCGTGTACGACCCGTTGCGGGCGATCGCGGAGCGGCATCTCGAGTCGGAGCGGCGCGGGCACACGCTGCAGCCGACGGCGCTCGTGCACGAGCTCTATCTGCGCCTGGTCGACCAGCGCCGCGTCGACTGGAACGATCGCACGCATTTCTTCGCCGTCGCGGCGAAGGTCATGCGGCGCATCCTCGTCGATCACGCGCGGCGCCGCATCAGCGACAAACGCGGCCGTGGCATCACCCCGCTCACCATCGAGGCCGCGCATGAAGTCGCGGTCGAAGAAAATCTCGACGTGGTCGCGCTCGACGTCGCGCTCGAAACGCTCGAAGGGATCTACCCGCAACAGGGCCGCATCGTCGAGCTCCGTTTCTACGGCGGCCTCACCATCGACGAAACCGCCGAAGCCCTCGGCATCTCCGCCGCCACTGTGAGCCGCGAGTGGACGATGGCCCGCGCGTGGCTGCGCCGCGCGCTCTCGGCTCGCACATGACCGCGTTCTGGGACGAAGTCCGCGAGCTGTTTCAGGACGCGGCCAGCGCTGCGCCGGGCGACCGAACTGCGCTCCTCGACAAAGCCGATCCGAAAGTGCGCGCGGAAGTCGAGTCGCTCCTCGCCGCGCATGACGAGCCGGCGCCGTTCCTCGAGCGCTCCGTGTGGGAACTGCTCGACGCGCAGGAAGGGCGCCTCCTCATCGGCAGGATGATCGGCCCCTATCGCATCGTGCGGCAGCTCGGCGAAGGAGGCATGGGCACCGTGCTGCTGGCCGTGCGCGACCGCGCCGAGTTCGCGCAGCGCGTTGCGATCAAGCTCGTGCGCGGCGGCGAGGCGCTCGTGCAGCGCTTCAAACAGGAGCGGCAGATTCTCGCCGCGCTCGAACATCCGAACATCGCCCGCCTCTTCGACGGCGGCACGACCGCGGACGGACTGCCGTATCTCGTGATGGAGTACGTCGAAGGAACTCCGATCGACGAGTACTGCCGCGGACGCGCGATTTCCGAGAAATTGCGGCTGTTTCTTCAGCTTTGCGACGCCGTGCAGTATGCGCATCGCAGTCTCATCATCCATCGCGACATCAAGCCTGCGAACGTGCTCGTGACGCACGAGGGCATCCCGAAGCTGCTCGACTTCGGGATCGCGAAACTCGCGTCGCGCGCGGAGGAGTCGTCGACGCGGGTGATGACGGTGGAGTATGCGAGTCCGGAGCAATTGCAGGGACGCGCGGTCACGACGGCCACCGACGTCTATTCGCTCGGCGCGCTGCTGTTTCAGCTGCTGACGGATACGCGGCCATTCGACGCGCAGACGCGCATCGCCACGACCGAGCCGCCGCGCGGGCTGCTGCGCGGCGACCTGGAGGCGATCGTCAACGCCGCGATGGAAGTCGATCCGCTGCGCCGCTATCCGACCGTCGACAAGCTCGCGGATGACGTGCGCCGCTATCTCGGCGGACATCCCATCACTGCGCGCCGGGCGACGTTCGGCTATCGCGCCGCAAAGTTCGTCCGGCGCAATGCGCTCGCGGTCGCGGCAGGCGTGGCGATCGTGATCGTCACCGCGATCGCGTTCACCGCCACGCTGCATCAGAAGCGGATTGCCGAACGCCGCTTCAACGAAGTGCGTGCGCTCGCCGGCGCGGTCGTGTTCGAGCTGCATGATGCGATCGCGCCGCTGCCCGGTTCGACGGCCGCGCGTGAGTTGCTCGTGCGGCGCGCGCTCGTCTATCTCGACAATCTCGCCGCGGAGTCGCGCCGCAATACGCCGCTGGAGATGGAGCTGGCGTCCGCCTATCTGCGCGTCGGCGACGTGCAGGGTCTCCCGTATCGCCCGAACCTCGGCCACACGACCGATGCGCTCGCGAGCTATCGCAAGGCGCTGGCGGTGGCGGATGAGGTGGCGCAGCGGGAGCCGGAAAA
>JALYOB010000699.1 GCA_030857085.1 Acidobacteriota bacterium
CCGTCGTTCCCCGTCGCAATTACAAAGTGTTCGAAAAGTCGAAGGGAGACTCGTCGCCGAAGGGATCGTCCGGCGTCGTGCCGTGAATCGTCAGCTTCTGCTCCATCTCTTCCTTCGACATGTCCGCCGTCGACTGAATGCCCGACAGCTTGAGGCGGAACTCGTCCGGGTTCGACGCGCGGCGCAGCGCTTCATCGAGCGTGATCAGACCGTTCTTGTAGAGCGTGTAGAGCGACTGATCGAACGTCTGCATCCCGTATTGCGACGTGCCCTGCGAGATTGCATCCTTGATCAGCTTCGTCTTTTCCTTGTTCTCGATACAGTCGCGGATGTACGCCGTCGAGATCAGCACCTCGGCCGCCGGCACGCGGCCGAGACCATCGGCGCGCGGCAGCAGGCGCAGCGAAACGACCGCCTTGAGAACCGCCGCGAGCTGCAGGCGAATCTGCTTCTGCTGGTGCGGCGGGAAGACCGAGATGATGCGGTTGACCGTTTCGGTCGCGTCCATCGTGTGCAGCGTCGAGAGCACGAGGTGACCCGTTTCCGCGGCGGTGAGCGCGGTCTCGATCGTTTCGTAGTCGCGCATCTCGCCGACCAGAATCACGTCAGGGTCCTGACGGAGCGCGCTGCGCAGCGCCTGGGAGAACGACTTCGTATCGACTTCCACCTCGCGCTGATTGACGATCGACTTCTTGTCGCGGTGGAGGAACTCGATCGGATCCTCGACCGTCATGATGTGTTCCGTGCGATGGGCGTTGATGTAGTCGATCATCGCGGCGAGCGTGGTCGACTTGCCCGAACCGGTCGTACCGGTGCAGAGAATGAGACCGCGGCGCTCCTCGGCGATCTTCTCGAGCACCGTCGGCAGCATCAGCTCGCGGATGCTGAGGATCTTGACCGGGATGACGCGCAGGACCATGCCCACGGTGCCGCGCTGCTGGAAGATGTTGCAGCGGAAGCGGCCAAGGCCGGGGACCGAGTAGGCGATGTCGATCTCGTAGTTGTTCTTGAACTTTTCCTTCTGCCGCGAGGACATGATCGAGAACGCCATGGCGATCGTGTCTTCCTGCATGAGGCGTTTGAGCTCGACGAGCGGCACGAGCTCGCCGTCGACGCGGATCACCGGATGCGATCCGACTTTGATGTGCAGGTCCGACGCGCGACGTTCAGCAGCAATCTTCAGAAGATCATTGATATGCAAGGGTCACCTCGGCAGGGCAGAGTTGGAAAGAGGGTGATTTTAGCATCGGGGTCGAGGTTGTCCGTTGTCGTTGTTCGTTCGGGGTGAGGCGTCGCGTGAGCCGCGAATGACCTTCAACGGACAACGGAGAACCGAGAACGCGCCGCCAGGCGCTATGCAAAATACGCCGCGTTCACACATTTCGTCTCGTACACGCGCGTCGAGACGCCGACGTTCGCATTGATCATCAGATTGACGAGCCCGTCCGTGTCGAGGAGCCACGGCACGACCGGCTGGAGCAACAGGCGCGCGTCGGGATGGAGCGGGCGATCGCCGAGGATGGCAAGAGCCGCCTGGGTGATGTGCGAGCGGAGCATCGCCGCGCGGAGGTGTTCGGCGTCCTCGCGCGTGAACTCGCCGCTGTGAATGCGCACGAGAAACGTCGGCAGCGCTTCCAGGCGCGGACGCGCGAACGCGTCGGCGCAATGCTCCCCCGGTTCCCCGGCACTCTCCCCTCGGTAGCCGTTGCGGAAAAGGGCGGGAACGATGTCGACGGCGAGCCGCTGCAGCGTGGCGGGATTCGCGGCGCGCACCGCCGTCCTCAGTTCCGCCATCGTCTGCTTCCGCACCTCGGCGACCGCCTTCTCGACCGGGTCCGCGTTCATCTCAAAACCGCGCACTACAATGCGCGCGCCATGCTGCGTCACCTGGTTCGCGTCCCCTCCCGCCGCCCCGACACCGACCCCCTTCCGATGGTCATCCTCATCCACGGCCGCGGCGCCGACATGAACGATCTGGCCGACCTCGCGCCGATGCTCGACGCCGCCGGCGGCTGCCGCTTCGTCTTCCCCAACGCGCCGAAGCCGTTCGAGCCGTATGCGGGGATGTCGTTCGGCTGGACGTGGTTCGAAGGATGGCCGCCGGTGCACGAGTCCGTGGTCGAGTCGCGCGAGGAAATGCTCCGCTTCATCGATGAGATCACGAACAAGTACCCGACGCCCGAAGGCAAGCTGATCATCGCCGGATTCTCCCAAGGCGCCCTCATGTCGCTCGACGCCGGACTGCGCACGAAAAAGAAAATCGCCGGCATCATCGCCATGAGCGGCGGCCTGTACGAAGAGGAACTGATCGACCTCAAACCACACGCCGGATTACCCGTGCTCATCGCCCACGGCACGATGGACGACGTCGTCCCGGTCAATTACGCCCGCCGCGCCCGAGCCGTGCTCGAATCCGCAGGACTGGACGTCGAGTACTACGAGTATCCAATGAGCCATCAGATCGCCGCCGAGGAAGCGGAGCATGTACGTGGGTTCGTGGAGAGGGTAATAAGGTAGCGAGTGGCGTGTAGCGAGTTGCCAGGGCCTTGCTGCATTGAGCCGGGCGAGTCGCTAAGCGTTGACCCGTTCCCTGTTGCCGGT
>JALYOB010000700.1 GCA_030857085.1 Acidobacteriota bacterium
GACATGCACTGTCGCCCCATCTGTCGTGAACGAGGGAATCGCGTCCTTCTGCAATCCGATGTAGCGAGGCTCGGTCATTTTCAGACGCGAGGGGAGATTCACCCACAATTGCAGGATCTCCAGCGGCCCGCCGCGTTCGAGAAATTCTTTCGGCGAGAGCTCGGAGTGTACGAGCCCGCGTCCAGCAGTCATCCATTGCACGCCGCCGTCATGAATGACGCTCTCATGTCCGCCCGTATCGCGATGTGCGAGCGACCCTTCGACAATGAACGTGACGGTCTCGAACCCCCGATGCGGATGTGGCCCGAACGGCAATCCCTGATTGCGCGGCGGATACACCTCCGGCCCATGGTGATTGAGAAAGAGAAACGGATCGATCTGCTCGACCCGCCCATTCGGCAACGGCCGCTGCGTCCGAAGATCGCCGATGTCGTCGGAGAGGGAGGGGTGGAGGTGTTTGATGCCGCGCATGGTGCTGCGTGGTGCGAGGTGCGCGCCGGGGCGGGGTTCTGGTTGTCCGTTATCCGTTGTCCGTTCGAGGTGAGGCAGTGCACCGCCTTGAACGGACAACGGAGAACGGAGAACAGGCGCAACGCGCTCCGCGCTCCGCGCCCATTGCGCCTTGCGAATTATTTGCTACAATCTCGCATCGCGCGCGGCGGGCATCCCTCGTCCAACCCTCCGGTGCGAAATCCAATAGTTCCAGGTACTTGATTCAATGAAGCGACTGCTCATCGCCACGGCGGTATTGCTGTTCTCGTTTGCCTCGCATGTCCGCGCCGATGAGGCTGCTCCCTGTGAGGCGACCGCGCCCGAATCGCTCGTCAGCTCCCTTCTGAATCAGGCGCCCGGCCTCAAAGCGGACGTCCTTCGTCTCGCCATCCGCGCCACCCGTTGCGCCTCGCAGCGCGGCCTCGTGAAGCGCAAAGACCTCCTCACCGTCATCGATTACTCCCTTCCGTCCGACAAGCCGCGCCTCTTCGTGTTCGACATGGGCGAGAAAAAGCTGCTGTTCCGCGAGCTCGTTGCGCACGGCAAGATGAGCGGCGGCAATCTCGCGAGCTTTTTCTCCAACAGCCCCGGCAGCCTCGCCACCAGTCTCGGTCTGTTCGTCACGGCCGATACCTACATCGGCGGCAACGGCTACTCGCTCCGCCTGCGCGGTCTCGAAGAAGGGGTGAACGACATGGCGTGGGATCGCGCGATCGTGATGCACGGCGCCTCCTACGTCAGCCGCGCCGCCATCGCCGCGCTCGGCCGCCTCGGCCGCAGCTGGGGCTGCCCGGCCGTCCGCGCCGAGGTCGCCCGCAAGATCATCGACACCGTCAAAGGCGGCAGTCCGATCTTCGCCTACTACCCGGACAAGAACTGGCTCACGCAGTCGGCTTTCTTCGGACGGCCGGCCAGCGCGCGGACGACCGTCGCCTCGCGCTGATCTCGATAGTTATTTGAGGCACGGTTTCTGCTCTCCTCCAGCCGTTGGGGGACAACAGAAATGAAACCTCAGAAATCATTGATCGCAGCGACTTTAGCAGTCCTTTTCCTCGCTGCCTGCGGCTCGTCCGGCATGGGCGACGTCCTCGGCGGCGGCGGCAACAGCACCAACAACAGCCGTTATGAAATCCGCGGCACGGTCGAGTCAGTCGACCTCCAGGGTCAGTCGATGTATCTGACCAACGTCAGCGGCTACACCTCGATGCTGTCGAATGGCGGCAGCGGCAACGCGGTTCGCGTCTACTTCGACAATCAGACCACCGTCGATTACCAGGGACGCGCGTATCGCCCGCAGGATCTCGAGCGCGGCGATCAGGTCACCGTCCGCGTTGACGAGTCGGGCAATCGAATGATGGCGGATGCCGTCACGGTCACGTACAACGCGGGCGGCGGCTCGACTGCGTCGTATCCGGGCTCGGGCTCGTCGTACCCGGGCAACAGCAGCGGCACGTACGGCTCGGTGCTGCGCGGCACGGTTCGCTACATCGACACGTCCCGCGGCACGATCGAGCTCGATCGCGGTTCAGGCTCGACGATGATGGTCGACTTCGATCGCGACACGCCGGTCTACTTCAACAACTCCACGTATCGCGTCTCCGACCTCGAACGCGGCGATGAGATCGAGATTCGCTATCGCGACCTCGGCAACGGCCGCGTGCTCGCGCAGGACGTCACCGTCACGCGCAACATGAGCGGCAGCAACAACGGCGGGATCAACAACGGCGGCTCGAACTATCCGAACCAGTCGTCGCAGTATTCGACGCTGCGCGGCACGGTCGTGAACGTCGATACGTCGCGCCGCACGATCGACCTCGAGTATCCGAGCTGGATCAACAACTTCAACACGGGCGCCGGCAGCAACATGGGCAATCGTGTGACGGTCTACTACGGCTCGAATACGCAGGTGAACGTGAGCGGCCAGTGGCATCCGGTGAACGGCCTCGAACGCGGCGACGTGGTCGAGGTGCGCGTGACGAATGATCGCGGTACGTACATGGCGGACAGCATCTATCTCGTGCGTGATGTGAAGTCGCGGTAATCCCGAGTTCCTCGGAGTTCCTCGGGTTCCTCGGAGTTCCTCGGAGTGGTGTCTCTACTCCGAGGA
>JALYOB010000701.1 GCA_030857085.1 Acidobacteriota bacterium
CTCCTGGTCCGCACGCGTGACGTTCGATCCGACACCGAACTGGAGCTCGCAGATTTCCATCGGCGAACTGCACGATCCGGAAGGCGCCGCGCATGGCGACGTGCGCCGCACCACCGCCTCCGTTTCGTACAGCAGGAAGACGACGATCGGCCAGCTCGATTCGAGCGTGATCTTCGGCCGCAATGAAACGAGCGGCGATCATGCTCACGACGTGAATTCATGGCTCGCGGAATCGGTGCTGCAATTCGGCGGACGCAATTACGTGACCGGACGCGCGGAGATCGTCGACAAGGACGAGCTCTTCGAAGGCGCCGACGTCCCGCACTCGATCGAGCACGGCGTCTTTCAGATCAAAGCCCTCACCCTCGGCTACACCCGCGACCTCCTCACCACCCGCACCTTCACCGGTGCCCTCGGCGGCAACGTCACGCTCTATTCAATCCCCGAAGAAATCGAGCCGTATTACGGCGAGGATCTGAGGTCGCTGTATCTGTTCTTCCGCGTGAGAATGGGAAATCACGCGATGTGATGTGGTTGTCGGTTGTCGGTTCTCGGTTGTCGGTGGGCGTTGTCCGTTATCCGTTGTCCGTTATCCGTTGAAGCAACGGTTGCGAATCTGCGGAGCACCGATAACCGACAACCGACAACCGACAACCACCACCAACGGACAACGGACAACCCAATTCACGCCCTCACTGCCACCAACATCCCCGTCACGCCCGCCGCGCGATCGGACAAGAGAAACGCAATCGTCTCCGACACGTGTTCGAGCGGCACGAGCTTCGAGGCATCCATCTCTTTCAGCATGGCCGGTGTGGCCATCGCGTCGGGCAGCACGGCATTGGCGGTGATGCCGGTGCCGCGCTGTTCGATCGCGACGGTCTGCACGAGCGTGTTCAGAGCCGACTTGGAAATCGAATACGCGGCCGTTCCGGCGGAAGGGGTGAGCGTCGCGATCGAGCTGATTGCGACGATGCGTCCCGGACGCGTGAGCCGCGGCAGCGCCTCGCGGATGGCGATGAAGGCGCCGGTCAGATTCATCGACAGCATCTGCGTCCACGTCTCCGTGGGCGTATCGGCGACGTTCCCCGCCGCAAAGCCGCCGACGAGATGCACGAGCGCGTACAGATCATCGATCTTGTTGAGCGCCGCGCGCACCGACCGTTCATCCGTCACGTCGACCTCGGGGCGATTGAGGGCAACGCAGCGATACTCGCGCGAGAGCCGCTCCACGACGTGCGTGCCGAGGCCGCCGGAGGCGCCGGTGATTGCAACGGTTTGCATACGGCGAGCTTAACGCAGCAGGACTGGCCCGGATCTTTCTTGAGGCCGCCAACGGATGAGATCTCTTCGGTTCCTCCCGGTGCTCCTGTTCCTCTCCCTCTCCGCGCATGCGGACGTGCTCCCCGGCTTTCGCATCGACCCGGTCGCGCGCGCGCAGGGCTTCGTCAGTTCGGTCGTGACCGATTCGAAGAACACGATCTACTTCTCGACGACGGACGGATGGATCTACCGCGTGGACGGAACTGCGGCAACGCGCGTCGCCGCGCTTCCCACGCATGCCGGCGGCAACGGCGGTCTCCTCGGCATGGCGCTGCTCGATGATGACACCGCGGTCGTTCACTACACGACGTGGGATGCAGGCGTAGGCGACTTCGCGCGCGTGCTCGACGACGTCGTCTCCCGGGTCGATCTCCACACGGGCGCCGAAACCGTCATTCACTCATTCGTCTGCGACATTCAGAACCGCGAGCGCGGCGCGTCGAGCGAGCATCACGGCGGCAATCTCACCGTCGCTCCCGACGGGGCGATCTTCGTCGGCATCGGCGAATACGGCGGCTACATCCTCGCGCAGAAGGGCGACTGGAACGCCGGCAAGATCTGGCGCATCGACCGCTCCGGCGTCGCCTCGCAATGGGCCTCGGGCATGCGCAATCCGTACGACCTTGCGTGGGATCCGGAGCTGAACGCGATTGTCGTCAGCGACAACGGCCCCAGTGCCGGCGATGAGATTCACATCGCCACCGATGGCGCGAACTGCGGCTGGCCGTTCACCTTCGGCACGGCCGCACAGGTGGAAAACACGATTGCACCGGTGTACGTCTTTCCCAAGACCGTGGCGCCGACGGGATTGCAGCGGCTCACGGGCACGAATCCGATTCTGCGCCGCGGCTATCTCTCGGGCGCGTTCGTCACCCGCGCGATCTACTACCTGCCGGAAGGCTTCAGCGACGCGATTCCGATCATCGAAGGCTTCGACGATTACGTCATCGATGTCACCGAGGCGGCGAACGGCGAGATCGTGTTCGCGGGGGCGGGGATGAGCGGAACGACCATCTACCGGCTGAGCGTGCCGCAGCGCGGCGACTGCAACGGCGACGGCTTCGTCGACTCCCGCGACCTCATCCCTCTCGAAAAAGAGATCGAAGACGGCCCCCACACCCCCATCCGGGCCCAGGAAGGCGCCTACCGCGGCTCCTGGGGCTGCGACGTCAACGCCGACGACACCATCGACAAACGCGACCTCGCAACCCTCCGCACGCTGGTCGCGCCGCCCCGGCGGCGGTCGGTACGGTCGCGGTAGCGCGGCGT
>JALYOB010000249.1 GCA_030857085.1 Acidobacteriota bacterium
GTTGTCGGTGCTCCGCCGGCAACCGACCGACAACCGACAACCGAGAACCGACAACCCGGCGCGAGCCGCTAAACGAAGCGCCGCAAATGATGCCGCCACCACGGCCAGTCATGCCCGAACTGCCCCGGCCACAACTCGAAGTGATGCGGGATGCCCTTGTTCCAGAGGAGCGCTGAGAAGTCGCGGTTCTTCTGGACGAGCGAGTCGTACTCACCGGTGGCGATCACCCACTCGACGCGCGAGAGCTTCCCCGCCCACTCCGCATTCATCTGCGGGACGTACGCCGCGGGCGAGTGGAAGTAGCAGTTGTCGTCCCAGTAGCCGTCCACGAACGAGTCGATCTCGTAGATGCCCGAGAAGCAGATCGCGCGGCTGACGATGTCTGGGTAGCGCGCGGCGAGATTGGCGGCGTGATACGCGCCGAAACTCGCGCCGTAGACCGTCAGATCGCCACGCTGCGCGCGATTGTGAATGTACGGCACGAGCTCATGACGCAGATACGCGTCGTACTGCGTGTGCCGCGCCGCGCGCACCGCCGGATGCACGTTCTTGTTGTACCAGCTCTCGTTGTTCACCGTGTCCGGCAGCACGAGCTGGATCTCCCCCGCGTCGACCTTGTCCGCCACCGAGGCCGCGAGCTGAAAGTCCTCGTTCTCGTGAAAACGCCCGGCGGAGGTCGGAAAGAGAATCACCGGCCGTCCAAACTTCCCGAACCAGAGAAACTCCATCTCCCGACCGAGAGAAGGTGAAAACCATTTCACATAATCGCGATACATAGTGAAAGTCGGAATTGAAAATTAAAAATTGAAAATTGAAAACGTGCACCAAAGACGCGCGTCATTCACAGCGTCTTTTTCAATTCTCAATTTTCAATTTTCAATTCAGCAATTGCTGGCCAGGCGCCGGATTCTATACGATGCGCCCCTCTGGAGAACGACATGCGCAAAAAGCGAATCGCCATCCTTTTCGGGATGGAAGACACCTTTCCCTGGGCCCTCATCGACGCCATCAATCAGCGCGGCGGCGGTGACGTCGAAGCCTCGCCGGCCGAGATCTCCTACCTCAAGGATGACGGCGTCTTTCCGTACGATCTGATCCTCGATCGCATCAGCCACGAGGTCCTCTTCTACCGCACCTATCTCAAGTGCGCGGCCGCCTCCGGCGTACGCATCGTCAACAACCCGATCTGGTGGTCCGCCGACGACAAGTTCTTCGACAACCTCGTCGCCAAAGCCGCCAACGTCGCCGTGCCGAAGACGGTCCTTCTGCCGCACAAAGAACATCCGCCCAACACGAGCGACAAATCGTTCCGCAACATGCGCTTCGTCGACTGGGACGAAGTCTTCAACTACCTCGGCTGGCCGATCTTCATGAAACCGGCGTATGGCGGCGGCTGGAAAGACGTCTACAAGTGCGACAACCCGCAGGAGTTCTTCGCGGCGTACGACCAGACGCGCGACCTCACGATGATGGCCCAGGAAGCCATCGACTTCGAGCTCTACTACCGATGCTACGTCCTCGGACGCAGCCGCGTGCGCATCATGGCGTACGACCCGAAGGCGCCGTTCCACGAGCGCTACGTCAAGAACCCGCCGCCGATGGATCCGCAGTTCGAAGAGCGCATCCGCCGCGATGCTCTCGCCTTGTGTGACGGACTCGGATACGACATGAACACCGTCGAATTCGCCGTGCGCGACGGCATCCCGTACGCGATCGACTTCATGAACTGCGCGCCCGACGCCGACCTCCACTCCGTCGGTCAGGAAAACTTCGACTGGATGGTCACCAACATGGCCGAGGTGCTGATCGAGATGGTGAAGGGTGAGAAGAAGTTCGAGCTGACGGGCAACTGGCCCACGGTCATGAACGTGAAAAAAGAGATCGGCGAGCCGGTGGCGTAAACTCTCGCGCCATGCCGGCACAACCTTCGTTCACCCTCGGGATCGAAGAAGAGTTTCAGGTCGTCGATCCGGAGACGCGTCAACTCAAGTCGCACATCCAGGAGATGTTCGCCGAGGGAGAGAAGCGTCTCAAAGACGAAATCAAACGCGAGATGCACGACCCGGTCATCGAGGTCGGCACTCCGATCTGCCGCAACATCGCGGAGGCGCGGCGGGAAATCACGCGTCTCCGCCGCGAGATCATCAACCTCGCGCGCGAGAACGGACTCGCGATCGCCGCGGCGGGCACGCATCCGATTTCCCACTGGGCGAGCGTTCCCATCACCGATGCCGAACGCTACGACCGGATCGTGTACGAGCTGCAGATGCTCGCGCGTGCGAACCTGATTTTCGGCCTGCACGTGCACGTGGCGGTCGAAGATCTCGAGACGCGCATTCAGATCATGAATGCCGCGCGCTACTTCCTCCCGCACATCTTTGCGCTTTCGGTGAACTCGCCGTTCTGGTGCGGCCAGAACACCGGCTGGAAGAGCTACCGCGCGAAGGTCTTCGAGCGCTTCCCGCGCACCGGCTTGCCCGATCATTTCGATCGCCTGAGCGATTACGACGCATACGTGCAGACGCTCGTGCGCACGAACACGATCGACAACCCGAAGAAGATCTGGTGGGACCTTCGTCCGCATCCCTTCTTCCCGACGCTCGAGTTCCGCATCTGCGACGTCCCTATGCGCGTCGACGAGACGATCTGCTTCGCCGCGCTCTTTCAGGCGCTGACGGTGAAGCTGTATCGCATTCACTCGAAGAACATGAGCTGGCGTCTCTACCGACGTTCGCTGCTGAACGAGAACAAGCAGCGCGCCGCGCGCTTCGGAACGACCGGACGCCTGATCGATTTCGGCCGCGGCGAGGAGGTCTCGTACACGGACCTGCTCAACGAGCTGCTCGAGTTCATCGACGACGTCGTCGACGAGCTCGGATTGCGCGAGGAAGTCTCGTACGCGCTCGAGATCGTCCGCCGCGGCACGGGCGCCGATCGCCAACTCGCCGTTTATGGTGAGCGCAACGATTTGCGCGACGTGGTGGACTACATCGTGAAAGAGACGGCCGAAGGGGTGCTCTGACGTTGCAGCGCTACGACATCCACGAACCGCATCCGTTCTTCGAGTACGTGCGACTCGAGGACGACTCGCTTCCCGAAGCGCAGCCGGATCGTATCGACGTCGCGCTCCTCGACATGAATCACTCCTGGCCCAACCTCGGCCACGACGCGCTGGTGCACGCGATTCTCGACGCCGCCTGTGCGTCGCGGGACGACCTCGCGGAGCTCGGCGCCAAAGTGCGCGTCTTCTCGTTCGACGTCCGCCGCAAACACCTCCTGCCGCAGCCGGGCAACGATCGCTTTCATCTCTACGTCGGCACCGGCGGCCCCGGTCATCTCGACCCTCGTCTCAATGATGGAAAGCACGAGTGGAGTCAGGGCGTCGACGAGTCGGTGGAGTGGGAAGCGCCGCTGTTTCGCCTGTTCGACGGCATCCTCTCCGACGACGACGCGGCCATGCTGGCGGTTTGTCATTCCTTCGGTCTCGTCTGCCGCTGGGCCGGCATCGCACAGCCGGTGTTGCGCGAAGAAAAGAGCAGCGGCATGCCGCTCAATCGCCTGTCGCGCGAGGCGCTGCAGCATCCATGGTTCGAACAGTTCGCACGCGAATTGCCCGATCGCCAGCACTTCCGCGTCGTCGACAATCGCCTCTTCGATCTCATCCTCGATGACGCGCGGACGAGCGTACCGATCGCATTCGAGGCAGCAGGCAGTACCGCCCTCACGATGGTCGAACTCGCGCGCGACAACGGCGGCGCCATGCCCCGTTTCCTCGGCGTGAATCACCATCCCGAGATCATCGATCGCGACCACATCATGCAGGTGCTCGACGAAAAGCGCGCACACGGCGAGGTGTCGGATCAGTGGTACGACGAACGCGTGACCACGATGCGCGACCTCTTCCGCGACGAACAGGAACGCCAGAGCCGCCTGACCTCGCACTACACGCTCACCGAGCCGCTGCGGTTTCATGTTGCGAGGCTCGTGCGGGCGCGCAGCGCCGTCCGCGCCTAGTGTCATGCCGAGCGAAGTCGAGACATCCCCCGCCTATGCAACGCGCAGTGGCCAGTCGGAAGGGGATCCCTCGACTTCGCTCGGGATGACACCGACTGCGACATAATCCGCCCCAATGCACGCTCCCGGGTTGAACATCGTCGCCATTGGCGGCGGAACGGGTCTTTCGACGCTGCTGCGCGGCCTCAAGCGCTACGTCGACTCCGATGGCACGTGGTCGATCGGCGCGCTCGGCGCGATCGTCACGGTCACCGACGAAGGCGGCAGCTCGGGCGTGCTGCGCAAAGAATTCGGGATGCTGCCGCCGGGCGACATTCGCAACTGCATCGTCGCGCTCGCGGAAGAAGAGCAACTCCTCTCGCGGCTCTTCAACTACCGCTTCGACACCGACTCCGCCCTCAAAGGCCACTCCCTCGGCAACCTCCTTCTGACGGCGATGTGCGAGATCACCGGCAGCTTCGACTCCGCCGTGCTCGCGGCATCGGAAGTTCTCAAGATCCGCGGCCAGATTTATCCGTCGACGCTCAGCGACGTGCGCCTGCGCGCGACGCTCGAAGACGGCACGGAGCTCATCGGCGAAGTCGCCATCAGCGGCTCGCACATCGGTGAAGAGCCGGCGAATGCGGTGCGGCACGCGCGCATCACGCAGCTCGCGCTCGATCCGCCGAATGCGGAACCGACCGAAGATGCACTCGCTGCCGTCGCTGCCGCGGACCTCATCATCATTGGTCCCGGGTCGCTCTACACCTCCGTGCTTCCCAACCTCGCCATCGCCACGCTCGCCGATGCGTTGCGCAAAGCGCGCGCGCTGCGGGTCTACATCTGCAACGTCATGACGCAGCCGAACGAAACGGACGAATACACGGCGCAGGATCACCTCGAGGCGATCATCGAACACGCGGGGCTGGTGGTCGACGTGATGGTGATGAACGGACGCAGGCCGACCGAGGCGATCGTGAAGGCGTATGCGGCCATGAATCAGGTGCCGGTGCAGTTCGACGTCGAAGCGATCCGCGCGCTCGGCGTCACGCCGTTTTTCGGCGACATCATTGCAGAGGGCGACTACGTGCGGCACGAGCCGGCGGCGCTGGCGCAGACCGTGTTTCAGCTTTACGACCGCTACGGACGCACACTCGAACGAATGAGACGCGACGCATGAATCAAAACCTCGAAGTCATCATCCTCGCGGCCGGCCTCGGCACGCGCATGAAATCGTCGACCATCAAAATCCTTCACCGCGCGGCAGGGCGGCCGATCATCGACTACGTGCTCGATCTCGCCTCCGATCTCTGTCCGACGCCGCCGGTGATGGTGATTGGCTATCAGCGGCAAGCGGTGCAGAAGTCGGTCGGCTCGCGCGCCCGTTACGCGGTGCAGGAACAGCAGCTCGGCACCGGTCACGCGGTGCTGCAGGCGGCGCCGATCCTCGAACAGGGCGGCGTCGAAAACAAACGCATCCTGATTCTGTCGGGCGACGTTCCGCTCACCCGTCCGGAGACCCTGCGCCGTCTGCTGGAAGAGCACGAACGGGAAGGCAATGCGCTGACGCTGCTCAGCATGCAGCTCGAAGAGCCGGCGATGTACGGCCGCATCGTGCGCGACGAGAACAACGCGGTCACGCGCATCGTCGAAGCGAAAGACGCGAGCGAAGAAGAGAAAAAGATCCGAGAGGTGAACGCCGGCATCTACATCTTCAACGGCGAACATCTGTTCAACAACCTGCGCAATCTCTCGCCCGAAAATGCGCAGAAGGAGTACTACCTCACCGACCTGCTTGCGGTCATTCGCAACGCGGGACATCGCGTCGGCGCAGTGGTGGCGAACGATCCGGTCGAGGCGCTCGGCGTGAATTCACGCAGCGAGCTCGCGCGCGTCGAGTCGGAGATCCAGCGCCGCGTCGTCGACAACCTGATGAAGGAAGGCGTGACGTTCCGCAATCCCGACACGGTGGTCATCGACTCGACGGTCTCCATCGGCTGCGACACGGTCGTCTATCCATTCGTCACGCTCGAAGGAACGACGCGCATCGGCGAGGGCTGCGTGATCGAGCCGGGCGTGCATCTCGTCAACGTCACCGTCGGCGACGACGTGCATCTCAAGACCGGCACCGTCGCCGAGGACGCGATCATCGAAGACGAAGCTGCGGTTGGCCCGTATGCGCACCTCCGTCCGGGCACGCAACTCGGACGCCGCGTGAAAGTCGGCAACTTCGTGGAGACGAAGAAAGCGGTGTTCGGCGAGGGCGCAAAAGCCTCGCACCTTTCCTACATCGGCGACGCCGAAGTGGGCGCGGACGTGAACATCGGCGCCGGCACGATCACCTGCAACTACGACGGCGTGAACAAACACAAGACGGTGCTCGAAGACGGCGTCTTCATCGGCTCGGACACGCAGCTCGTCGCGCCGGTGCGCGTGGGACGCGGCGCGTACGTCGGCGCGGGGTCGACGATCACGAAGGACGTGCCGCCGGAAGCGCTCGCCCTCAGCCGCACGGCCCAGCGCAACATCGAAGGCTGGGCCGCGCGGAAGAAGGCAAAGCACTAACGCGACTTGCCGGCGCCGAGCAACATCACGTCGCTCTTCTGGCGCAGCACGTTCCTGCCGTCTTTCGCGACGACGACGTCGGTCGCGGCCCGATCGTGGTCTTTGCTGATGGCGACGGTGAAGGTGATCGTCGCCTTGTCGCCTTGGACCGTCTTCGACTCGCGCTCACCGGCGTCGACGGCGACGTTCGCCTGCGCCACGCGGTTGAGCGGGTTGGCG
>JALYOB010000250.1 GCA_030857085.1 Acidobacteriota bacterium
GCTCTGGCAACTCGCCACGCGCTACTCGCCACGCGAAGTTCCTCCACTTACCTTCCCAGCTTCGCCTTCACCGCCTCTTTGAGCGCGCGCGCCTGGCCGACGATCCGCGCGGGGGCGGACCGCTCCCATGTCATGGTGCGGTCGACGCGGCGTTCCGCGCCCCAGTCGTATTTGTACGGCTCCTCGCCCCAGAGAAAATCGTATTCGCGCACGCCCTCGGCGATGCTGCGCTCGATCATGCAGTAGTGGAGGACGACGCCCGGGCTCTGCACTTTCGTCGAGTAGTCGGTGCCGTTGATGAAGTGCATGAAGCGGTTGCGGAAGACGATGGCAAAGTTCGCGCTGACGACTTTTCCTTCCGCGATCAGGCGATACATGCGCAGCCAGCCGCGCCGGTCGAGCTCGTGCGCGAGATCGCGATAGAACGTGGTCAGGCGTGCGTCGCCGAATGCGCCGGGGACGCCGCGCGGCTCCCATTGCGCCTGATGAATGCGGATCAGCTCATCCAGCGCGCCGTCGATTTCATCCGGCTGCGCAACCGTGCATTGCCAGTCCGGATAGTCGCGCGTGATGCGGCGCTGGTAATAACGCGCGCGTTCACTCTTCTTTTTGTCCATGCGCGCGAGCACGTCGTCCATCTGCGCCGGAAGCATGAGCACGGGCGCGCTGTGGCCGTCCGTTTCCACGAGTGCAAGCCGGCTCTCGCGCAACAGCGGAAGAGCGGGCGAGTGGGGGAGGATGTTCGCGAGCTGCAACACGTCGAACGGCATCCGCTCGATCTCGACGAGGATGCGCGGCAGCACGTCTGCCTCGCGTCCGCGCGCGATGATGAAATCGAAATGCTCGACGGGGGCGGACGAGCCGATGAACTGCAGATACTGCAGCGTCAAGGGACCCGTTTTGACGGTGCGCAATGCGAGCGGGGCGATGCCGATCAGCTGGTTTTGATCGTCGCGCACGGTGACGACGCGCGGCGTTTCGTCGGCGCCGAAATGGCGCAGCCAGGTGTCGCACCAGAGCCAGCTCGCGAAAATGGTGTCGGTCGCGCTCGCGGCAAGCAATGCTTCCCACTCCGCCCGCAACGGACCGATCTGATGCACGACCTCGACGTTCATCGGGTCATGCCGCGCGCGGAGTGCGTCGCCGGTCGGCGATCGTCTCCCGCAGAAACTTGAGCAGCGAGCGCTCTTCCATCGAGAGGCCGACGCGGACGACCGGGCTGCCCTTGCGCGTCTTGCGCAGCATCTCGAATGGCTTTCCCTCCATGTACTCGTCGAGGAGGCGCGGGCAGATGTACGACGAGCGGCAGACCGCGGGCGTGTTGCCGAGCTGCTCGGCCGTCGCCACGATGGCTTTGCGCACGCGGCGCTTCCGCTCCGCTTTGCTCGCCCCCTGTCCCTGCATCGCCAGCGCGATCGAGCAGAGAAGGGTGCCCGCCCACGTCCGGAAGTCTTTGGCGGTGAAGTCGCTGCCGATCACCGACTGGATGTAGTCGTTGACGTGACGGTCTTTGACGTCGATCACGCGGCCGTTGTGCTCGAACTTGAAGAGCTCGGAGCCTTTCGTTTTCTTGAGGCGTTCCACGATCGTGGCGACGTCCTTGTCTTCAATCGCACGCTTGTGGCTCTTGCGCCATTTGCCGATGTAGTCGAAGCGGACGACGCCTCCTTCGACCTTCACGTGCGAGCCGCGAATGGTCGAGAGGCCGAACGTCGATTCCGCCTCGGCGCTCTTGTCGTTGCCGATGCGGAAGAAGCCCTGGTCGATGAGCCGCACCATGGCCGCGAGCACGCGTTGCCGTTCGAGCGCATCGCCTTTGAGATCGGCGCGCACGCGCCGCCGCAGCCGCGGCAGCGACTCGCCGAATTCGACGACGCGCTTGAACTTCTCTTCCTCCCGCTGGGCGCGGAAGCGGGAGTGATAGAGGTATTGCGTCCGCCCTTTTTTGTCGACGCCGACCGCCTGCAGCGGCGCGGCCTCGCCGCGGGCGATGCGCACGTTCTGCCACGCCGGCGGAATGCGCAGCCGGGAGATGCGGGTGAGAACCTTTTCGTCGGAGACAACGGTGCCGTCGGGCAGACGGTAACTGAAGCCCGTCTCCTTCGTTCCTTCGCGCCGGATCCCGTTCGCGTCGAGGTTCCAGCGGCGTCGAACGCCCTTGGTTGCCATCGGTTCACCGATTTTTGCGAGAACGGTGCCGCGGGTTTCGAAGACAATGCGCTCCGCAGAAGATGGAAGGTGTGGAAGCAGGCATTGCGGCTCTCTCTCGCCGTCAGCGGACGATGGCCGGAGCCACCGCGTTTGCGATTGCGCTGACCCGCCTCGTTCCGCTCGCCAAAGGGCCGTGGGACTGGGACGAAGTGCTGTTCTGCCTCTCGCTCCGCGAGTACAACGTCGCCCTCCACCAGCCCCACCCCCTCGGCTTTCCTTTGTATGTGCTGATGGGGCGCATCGCCCGCTTTTTCACCGGCAGCGATTTCCACGCGCTGCAGGCGGTGAATGTCGCCGTGGCCATGCTCGCGTTTCCACTGATGTTCTGGCTCGCCCGCGCGTTCCGCTTCGACTTTTCCGGCGCGATGATCGCCGGGGCGATCTTCGCGTTTCTGCCGAACGTCTGGTTCTACGGCGGCACCGCATTCAGCGACGTGCCGGGAGCGATCTTTTTTCTCGCCGTCATTGCGGCGTATCTGACCGCGGGTGATCGCCCGCGCCGCTACTACCTCGCCTCCGCGTTGTTCGGCGCGGCGATCTGCATCCGGCCGCAGAACGGCCTCGTGGCCGTCTTTCCCTGGCTGATCGCGTCGTTGCAGTTCTATCGCGTGAAGCGAATCCGGCCGCTCGTCACCGGCTCCGCGATCGTGGCGGGAGTGGTGATCGCAGGCTACGGCGCGGCCGCGCTCGCGACCGGCGTCGAAGACTACGTCTACGCCGTGCGCGGACACAGCCAGTACGTCACGCACGCGGACAGCATCGCCAGCGAGCAGCGCGATCCGGTGTGGGAGGTCTTTCTCCGCCAGTTCGATCCGTACTACGCGGGAAAGGTGTCGTACGTGATGGCGTTCTTCCTCGTCGTCGCGCTCGTGCGCGGGCGGCGCAACGTGGTGCACGAGGTGCTCCTCACGTTCGCCCCCTTTTTCTTTTTCACGATCTTCGCGACCAATCCCCTCGGGTCGAGCCGCTTTGCACTGAACTACGTCGCAGGCATCGTGCTGCTTTCGGTTGAAGGGATGCGCGTGGCGGCGCGATGGCTGCCGCGATTCGAGCTGCCGCTGCGCGTCGCGTTCGCGACGGTCGTGCTCGCACGCTTCATCTACTGGACGCTGCCGGCATTCGAAGTG
This sequence comes from Acidobacteriota bacterium, assembly GCA_030857085.1. Taxonomy (GTDB): domain Bacteria; phylum Acidobacteriota; class Thermoanaerobaculia; order Gp7-AA8; family Gp7-AA8; genus QHVT01. The sequence goes on from JALYOB010000250.1 coordinate 3,339, forward strand.
CCGCGGAAGGCGTTCGCTCCGCCGGTCGCCGCGGCGATGTGGATCAACGAGCACGTGCCGCGCACGAGCCTGATCTTCGTCGACGAAAGCATCTGGCCGTGGCTCCGCTACTTCGCGCCGCATCACGAGATGCTGCACGTGTACAACGCCGCCGACGTCGTGCATGAGCCGCGCGCGCGCACCGGCTGGTTCGTGGCCATCGGCACCTCGACCGCGGACGGTGCGCGGATGTTCATGTGGCCGAAGAATCGGACATGGAACGTCGTCACGCAGCGCTGCTTCGAAGCATTCGTACAACCAGCGAACGATGTCATCAACTACGCAAGCGGCTGGTACGGCCCCGAAGCGAACGAACTGACGATCTGGCGCTGGGCCACGAATCACGCGGTGATCGAGTTCCCGCCGCGCGATGGCAACGTCGAGCTGTCGCTCGATTTTCAGATTCCGTACGACGGCTTGCGGAAGCCGGTCTTCGTCACCTTCACCCTCAACGGCCGGCTGCTCGAGCGCTTCGAGGCGAAAGGGTGGGAGTTCACGCGCCGTTGGATCGTTCCCGCGCGCGCCGATCGCCTCAACGAGCTGCGCATCGACGTGAACGGCGTCGTCGTGCCGGCGCCGCCGGGGGCAGAAGGCGATCACCGCTCGCTCGCCTTCATGCTGCGCGGCGTCTCGTGGAAGCCGACCGGCACGCCCGTACAATCAGTGCGTTGAGCGCGCGGCAGAAACAGATCGTCCTTCTCGCCTCAGTGCTCATCGCGCTGACGCGTTTCGCCGCGACGGCGCGCACGTTGTTCGACTGGGACGAGGCGCTCTTCGTCTCCGCTGTGCGCGACTACGACGTGACGCAGCATCATCCCCATCCGCCCGGCTATCCACTCTTCATTGCCGCCGCGAAAGCCGTGCATGCCGTGGTGGGCGATGAGTTTCGCGCGCTGCAGGTGGTCGTGACGATCGGCGCCTGCTTTCTTTTTCCTGCTCTCTTTTTTCTCGCGCGCGAGCTCGGGTTCGACTTTGCGACGTCTGCGCTCGGTGCAGCGCTGTTCGTGTTTCTCCCGAATGTGTGGCTGTACGGCGGCACCGCGTTCAGCGACGTTCCTGCGACGACGCTCGCCTTCGTCGCGTGCGCGTTGCTGCTGCGCGGCCGCAAGGACGATCGGGCGTACCTCTTCGGCGCGCTGCTCCTCGGCATCGCGGCCGGGTTTCGCACACCCAATCTGCTCATCGGCGCGTTGCCCGCGCTCCTCGCCACGACGCACCGCCTGCGCGCGAAGACATATGCGAGCGTTGCCTGCGCGATACTCGAAGGGGCGGCAATCGTGCTGGCGAGCTACGCGGGCGCGGCGCTCGCGTCGACCGGCATTGCGGATTACCGGGAGTCGCTGGAAGTGCAGAGCAGGTACGTGCACGACGTCGACTCCTTTCACAATCCGGTGCGGGGGCCGCTCTGGAATGTGTTCGTCGCCTTCGTGCTCCATCCGTTTCAGCACCTTCATGCGTTGCATGCGATGGAACTGGCGGCGGCAATCGCCTTCGTCGCGGCGATCGTGCGGCGCAAACGTGCGGTGCTGCTGACCGTGGCCATGTTTGCGCCGCTGGCGATCGTGACCGTGCTCGAGTTCGACGTGAACGCAGCCTCACGCTATGCAATCGGCTTTCTGGCTGCGCATGCGCTGCTGGCTGCGTACGGATGCGGCGTGCTGTTTCGTTCCGCACGTATGCAGACGATCGCGTGCGCGGTGCTGATCGCCGTCTTCATCTACGTTGCGTTTCCGGCGGTGATCGAGCAGCGCACTGCCGACGCGCCGTCCATCGCGGCGTTGCGCTACGCCGCGCAGCACGTGCCGCACGATGCGACGTTGTACATTCACGGCTCGATGCGACCGCACGCGGACGCGCTGCTGGCAGATCGTCAACGTACGTACTATGTGAATCTCACGAGCGTGCACGGGCCGAATGCGTGGGTGATCGACCAGCGCGTGCATGAGGGAGCGGTGAACTTCGTCCGGCCGCGCAACGCGACCTGGCGCGTCCTGCGGCAGCGCAACTTCGAGGCTTCGGTGTATGCGCTTCCTTGATTCCGCTCCGGTGCCGCTGACGCGGCAGGAACGCATCGCGACGTGGGTGCTGTCCGTGCTGGTCGCACTCTCGCGCTGGCCCGCGGTTTCGGCGACGCTGTGGGACTGGGACGAGGCGCTGTTCGCGCTGGCGCTGCGGCATTACGACGTCACGCTGCACCACCCGCATCCGCCCGGCTTTCCGCTCTTCATCGCCATGGCGAAGCTGTTGCCGTTCGATGGCTTCCACTCGCTGCAATGCGTGACGGTGACCGCGTCGCTGTTCGTCTTTCCGGCGATGTTTTTTTTCGCACGCGAGCTGCGCGTGACGTCGTTCGCCGCTATCGCGTCGGCGCTGCTGCTGGCGTTCTTTCCGAACGTCTGGTTCTACGGCGGCACTGCGCTCAGCGATGTGCCGTCGCTGGTGCTGGTGCTGCTTGCATGCACCCTCCTGCTGCGTGGCTGCCGGTCGAATGGGTCGCTTCTTGCCGGCTGCGTGATGCTCGGCATTGCTGCGGGGGTGCGTCCGCAGAATCTCCTCATCGGCTTCGCACCGTTCGTGATCGCGTTTCTGCATCGGCGGCGCACCGCATTCGCCGGCGGTCTGATCACCGCCGCGATCGTGGCCGCGAGCTTCGGCAGTGCGGCGATGTTGAGTGGAGGTTGGGACGCGTATCGCGCCGCGCTCGCGAAGCATGAGCAGTACATTCGCCAGACCGACTCGTTTCTCAGCCCGATCCGTCCGTGGCTGCCGCAGGTCGTGGACGATTTCTTCATCCGCCCGTATCGCGCGCCGATCGTCAATGTGTTGATCACCTTCCTCGCAGCGATCGGATTCGTGCGGCGGCGCAACTGGATCGCGCTGGCGACGTTCGGGCCATTTCTCTTCTTCGCCTGGCTCTATCTCGACTTTCACAGCGCCAGCCGCTTCTCGATCGGCTACATGCCGCTGTATGCACTGTTCGCCGCGCAGGGCATTCCGTCGCGTGCGCGGGTGCCGCTCCTTGCCGCGGTCACGGCGATTCTCGTGATCTGGAGCTGGCCTGCCTTGCGGATCGTGCACGAGACGATGTCGCCGCCGGTCGCTGCGATCGACTTTGTGCGCACGTTCGATCCGCGCACCACGGTCGTCTACGTCGATCCGCGTCTGGCGGCGCATGCGGAGTTGCTGCTGCCGCAATACCGCCGCGTGATCACCGACGCGGTGCGGCCGCCGGCGGGGGGGAAGGGGGTGCTGCTGCGGGAGGGAGTGAGTGTCGCGCCGGGTGCGCGCATGTTCCGGCGGGAGCGGGAGCGGCTGGAGGGAATCGCGAGGCCGCGCTACTTCGAGGTGTACGTGAACGGCCAGGGGCCTCCGGCGGCCGGAACCCGTGGGCC